>DAWBVG010000092.1:0-2862 GCA_052279865.1 Muribaculaceae bacterium | reverse complement strand
GCCAGCCATTGAAAGCGCTGTGCAGACAACGCCACCGATCACCATGGAAGCCACGATACCGGATGTGCCGCTAAGACCAATCGATACGAAAATTGCAGATGCCACAATAAGCGTCATCAAAGTCATACCTGAAACCGGGTTTGAACCGACAATCGCAATGGCATTCGCAGCAACCGTTGTGAAAAGGAAAGCGATAACAGTCACCACAAGCCAAGCCACGAGAGCCTGCCAGAGAGTATGAATGACTCCGAACCAGAAGAAAAGAAGCACTGCCAAAAGCGCAAGAGCAATGAAGAAGACAACCTGCTTCATTGAAATATCCAGCTGCCAGCGGATCGGTTTCTCGGCGTTTTTAGCTCCACCCTTGAATTCACGACCTGCAAGACCTACAGCCTGACGGATAATAGGCCAGGACTTAACGATACCAATTACTCCAGCCATCGCAATACCGCCGATACCTATCATACGTGCATAATCCTTGAAAAGCACGTCGGGAGCCATTGCCTGAAATTCAGGACTGCCATATGTGCCGAGCAGAGGAATTATTATCCACCACACAAAGATTGATCCGGCAAAAATCACGAATGCATATTTAAGACCCACGATATATCCAAGACCAAGAAGGGCAGCTCCTGTGTTGCAGCTGAGCACGAGTTTGGTTTTCTCTGCAATTGTCTGTCCCCATGCTGAAGCTGTGGATGTCACGGTCTCCGCCCACCATCCGAAGGTTGCCACGATATAGTCGTAGACTCCACCGATAAGCGAAGCTATGATCAGAGTCTTTGCCTGACCACTGTTTTCAGCGCCGGCAGTCTGCTGACCCGACACAAGAACTTGCGTTGTGGCAGTCGCTTCCGGGAAAGGATATTTGCCGTGCATATCCTTCACGAAATATTTACGGAAAGGAATAAAGAAGAGGATACCTAAGATACCGCCCAACAGCGAACTGAGGAATATCTGATAGAATTCCACCATGATGTCGGGATAAGACGCCTGCAGGATAAAGAGAGCCGGCAGCGTAAAGATCGCTCCTGCCACAATCACACCCGAACAAGAGCCGATCGACTGGATTATCACGTTCTGACCCAAAGAATTTTTCTTCTTAAGGGCATTGCTCAGACCCACAGCGATAATGGCGATCGGAATCGCCGCCTCAAACACCTGGCCCACCTTCAGACCCAGGTATGCGGCAGCCGCGCTGAATACCACTGCCATCAACAGACCCATACCCACGGAATAAGGCGTAACCTCCTTCTGGTCGTGGGCGGGTTTCATCACCGGAACATATTGCTCGTCGGCTGCCAGCTCGCGAAAGGCGTTCTCCGGCAGACCGGTGTCGGTGGTGTAAACTTCGTCGTTTTCCTTCATATTTAGTCAGATTAGTTATTATTTAGTCAGATTAGTAATTTTGATTGCTAAGTTAAGCATAAAAAATTTCTTAGCCAAATTAAACCTTTGGCAGATGCAGCGGTCATATGGTATGTAAGTTTATAAAAAGGTGATGAAATTTAGGTATATTCTTATGGCGGGGATGCTGGCATGCCCCGCTATATTGTGTGCGAAAGGCACAGTGACAGGTAAAATCGTAAATAAGGCAACCGGCGAACCCATGGATTTCGTGACAGTCCAGGTTTTCGATTCAACCGGTAAAAAACCGTTCCAGATAGTGGCATCGTCCGACAGCGAAGGTAAGTTTTCCCTCCCCTCGCTTTCCGACGGCTCTTACCTTATAAAGATAATGAACGTGGGCAGTATCAATCAGGAGCGCCCCGTGAAGATTGCAGGAGGAAATGTGGATCTCGGCACGATTGCTCTCGTTGACGATTCGAAAGTGCTTAAAGAAGTTGTGGTGGAAGGAGTGCGCAGCCAGATGCGTTTCGAACTCGACCGGAAAGTGTTCACAGTAGATGCAAACATCGCAGCTGCCGGGCAAAGCGCCAGCGAACTCCTCGAATCCATTCCTTCCGTAGAAGTAGACCAGGATGGAGAGGTTTCACTCCGAGGCAACAGTTCGGTAACGATATGGATCAACGGAAAGGATTCCGGACTTACTGCCGACAACCGTGCTCAAATTCTCGAGCAGATTCCGGGTGAAAGCATCGACCGCATCGAGGTCATCACCAACCCCTCTGCTAAATATAGCCCCGAAGGAACTGCCGGCATCATCAATATCATCCTGAAAAAAGACAGACGCGGCGGATATTTCGGAAGCGCGGAGATTGGCGGCAACACACGTGGTGGAGCCAATGCATCGGCAAATATCAACTACAACTCAAAGAAGTGGGATACCTTTGCATCTGTCGGCTTCCGAATGCGTCACGGCAACGGAGGATCTGAAACGCGCCGCCTTTTTGACGATGGCACATTCACCAACTCCGACGGCGACAGCCGCTCGCATGGCAACAACCTTTTCTTCCGCCTTGGAGCCACATATCATCTTACCGACAAAGATGAATTTTACGTAAACGGCTTCGGGATGTTCGGCCGTCGATATGGAAGAAGCACCACCGATTATTCCGCCAACCGTCCCGACCATTGGCTGAGCGACATCCAGATATCGAGAAACCACGGTATCTCACGCGGAGCACACGTGGAATGGGGGTATACTCGCCGCTGGAACGACAATCATTCTCTCGAAGCCATGGTAAGCTTCAACCATTGGGGTGGTCCCTCTTGGAATTCATATGGTGAGACCGAAACATGGGCAGACGACACCGAGACTCTTCAATATCGCGAGCAATCCATGCCCATCAACGTGAATACGTGGGAAGCAAAGCTGGACTATACCAACAAACTCACCGAATGGCTCAAACTTGAATCCGGATACAACGGCAATTACAGCCACGAAAATACACCTAACAC
>DAWBVG010000091.1:0-6538 GCA_052279865.1 Muribaculaceae bacterium | reverse complement strand
GTGTCTTTCTTCACTTGCATTGCAGCCGTTTTTTGATTAATTTTGTAGTCTGACAAGAAGAAAAAAAATGAAATTTCACAGATTCTTATATATAATCATAGCAATAATAGTGGCAATAGCCGGTTTTGACACAACCGAATCCTACGCCGCAAAAAAACGCTCAAAAGCAAAAACAACCCAGACTTCTTCAAAGAAATCTACAAAAAAGAGTTCTAAAAAAAGATCAACAAGAAAGAAAAGGTCAACACGCAAAAAGAGATCAACAAGATCAAAAAAATATTCACGACGCACTGTCAAGGCAGTGGCTCCACCGCCTGAACAGCCGTCAAACGACACACTTACTCTATCTGTAAACGAAAGGCTACTCGAATGGATTCCAGCCAATCTCAATCCGGGCGGATTGCGTGTTAACAGCGTGAAGCCTGACAAGATGGCAAAAGTAGCGAAAGTTAGTCTCAACGAAAACTTCACTTATCTGCCGGTAACGAGAGAGCTGATAGATTCTCTTGCATTCCATGTGCAGGCGGCTCTACCTGATTCCATATCAGATTATCGCGTAAACCTAAATGTTGGTCAACGGGCATTGGCATATTACATAACCAAGGTTGACAAACTCCCTGAAAAATTCCGTAAGAATCCGCCTTTTGTTGTAGAGGCACATCCATACGGAAAAACAGACAAAGGGATGGAGAATGATATAGTGGCACTCTGGCATTCCCACGGAAGATACTTCAAGCCGGGATCAGGTGCATGGACCTGGCAACGTCCGTTCCTCTTCCAATCGGTGGAAGACACCTATACCATGAGCTACATCCTACCATATGTTGTGCCGATGCTCGAAAATGCAGGAGCATATGTGATGTTGCCCCGCGAACGTGACATCAACCGGCATGAAGTAATAGTAGATAATGATACCAACGAGGGTGGACAGATATACTCTCAGCCTTATTACAAAGAGATGACAGGCTCCAAGCAATGGACAACCGGAGACCTTGAAGGTTTCATATATGATCTACCGGATTTCCGTGATACTGAAAATCCTTTTGAAAATGGCACCTACCGACAGACATCTACCATAGCCGGCGGCAAACCATCGGTTGCCGCATGGTATGCCGACATTCCGGAGGATGGAGAATATGCTGTATATGTGAGTTATAAATCTTTCCCTAATTCTTCGGAAGATGCTCATTATACAGTCAATTATTCCGGAGGCAGCAAGGAATTCCGCGTAAACCAGACCATGGGCGGGGGCACATGGATATACCTCGGAACCTTCCCACTCACAAAAGGTTACAGCGATACGGAACCAATCGTAACTCTCACAAACTTCTCCGATAAAGGGGAAGGAATGATCATCACCGCCGATGCCGTGAAGATCGGCGGCGGCATGGGCAACATAGCCCGCTCCGACCGTCGCTCCGACATCTATTATGATCCCTCCACCCCCGAAGAGCCTTCTGAATCTACCTCCGAAGATTCCTCTTCAAATCTTTCTAACCGTGCTGAGCCGGAAAGCGAAGAGGAAATCTCAGAAAATGAGGAGGAAGAGGATGAAGGAGATGATGAAACCGAGGGCGAAAATGAAAGTGAAAATGAAGGCGACGAAACCGAAGAAACTCCTGATGCAAAACCTGCCGACACTTCTGTTCCCGCAGAGCCGATGACTCCTCTCGCTCCGGGAAGAGCTCCGACATTCCGCACCTCTGGGATGCCCCGGTTCCTTGAGGGAGCCCGCTATTGGCTCCAATGGGCAGGATTCCCGGAACCGGTATATGCACCATATCATGGTTCTGATGATTACAAAGATGACTATACATCACGCGGACAATGGGTCAATTATCTCGCGGGGGGATCGCGCGTGCTCCCCAACCGCGAAGGGCTCAACATCCCCGTGGATATGGCATTCGCTCTCCACAGCGATGCGGGAAAGAGAGCTGATGATTCTTTTGTTGGAACTCTCGGGATCTATTTCACTCAGAATGGTGATTCATATCGCGACGGCACCCCCCGCATCAACTCCCGCATGCTTACTGACATTGTGATGCGACAGATTTCAAACGACATTCGCCGCCAGTATGAACCGTCATGGACACGCCGTTCCATGTGGGATAAATCATATGTAGAAGCGCGGGTGCCGGAAGTGCCCACCACCCTTATAGAATTGATGAGTCATCAGAATTTCGCTGATATGATGTATGGTCTTGACCCTACATTCAAATTCACTGTGGGGAGGGCAATCTACAAAGGGATTGCGAGATTCCTTGCCGAACGCAAAGACCGAGAACTCGTGATTCAGCCTCTCCCCGTAAAGAATTTTGCCATTACCCGCGAGAAAAAGAATCTCTATCGATTAAGCTGGCAACCCACTCCCGATCCCCTGGAGGAAACCGCGATGCCAGACAAATACGTGATCCTCGCACGCAACCAAGGTGAACTCGGATTCCACAAGATCGGTGAGACAACCAAGACTCACTATGAGCTGAAAGTTGCAGATAACGAAATCCACAGTTTCCGCGTGGTGGCACTTAATCGTGGAGGGCAGTCATTCCCTTCCGAGACTCTGGCATTACGTGAAGCGCAGGGAGAGACAAAACCTGTGCTTATCATCAATGGCTTCACCCGAGTGAGCGGACCGGCACATTTCAAAGATGGCAACCGCGCAGGTTTTGACGCTGAGAATGATTTTGGAGTGCCATACCTAAAAGATATCTCCTTCACCGGATATCAGATGGAATTCAACCGCAATGCGGGAGAATCATTCGGAAGAAGCGCCACAAACTACACCACTCAGATCATTGCCGGAAACACTTTCGATTATCCATACGTGCATGGAGAATCAATCGCAAATGCAGGCTATGGATTCGTATCGGCAAGCGTTGGTGCAGTAGAAGCCGGAGAGGTGAAACTCGCAAATTACAAAAACATCGACCTTATTCTTGGCAAACAGAAAGCCATAGTAATAGGCAACGGTAAGAGTGGAATGAATTTTATGACATTCACTCCTGAGCTTGAAAGAGAGCTTCGGATTTTCTCCGATCATGGAGGCAATCTGCTTATCAGCGGTGAGAATGTAGTTTCAGATATATTCAGTTATCGATATGGAAATGATGACAGACAATTTGGCGAAGTGGTATTAGGCGTCGTACCGGCAGAGACTTCAGAAGATAGCTCACTAAAGACTCGCTCCGGTCAGCTACGCGCATCCGACGGCAGAACAATCAAATATTCCAACACTCTGAACGACAAATGCTATATCGTTCAGAATCCTGATGCACTTGCGCCCGCTCCCGGTGCGAAAGCGGAAGAGATATTCACATTCTCAGATACCAACCAGCCGGCAGGATATGTCATTGACCGTGGACGCAGTCGCAACACAATCCTTTCCATCCCATTGGAGACCATTACCGAGAGTTCCGACCGCGACCGCATCATCGCCGACTTCCTCAAAAAACACTAACCTCCCTCTTTAACCCTTTCCCTTTTACTTCTTACCTTTTACTTCTTACCTCTTACTTATTATAAATTATGACCATCATAAGATTCACCAACGTCAACGACCTCCGCGAAGCGATCTTCCACGCTCCACTTGAGCAATACGTACTTGTCCAGCTTGATGACCGAGAAATAGAACTCGATCCTCATTGCATACACCGATACACTGAGATTGCGTCGGAAATCGATTCGACACTGACATATTCCTATTTCCGCGAACGCAACGAAGACGGCAGCCTGATGCTTCACCCAGTCAACGATTATCAGCCGGGGTCAGTGCGTGATGATTTCGACTTTGGACCGCTTGTACTGCTCAATGCAGCAGACGTATTGTCGGCAACAGAAGATTTCACACGTGAGGAATCGGAAATGCTCGATGGCGGATGGTATGCCTTGCGCCTGCGCATCACAATCGGCAAGATGATGGCGATGATTCCCGAATATCTTTACACGGCAACCCGCGTGGATTATCGTAAAAGCGGTGAAAAGCAACATGACTATGTAGATCCGCGCAATCGTGCCTACCAGCTCCAGATGGAGAAAGCTCTGACGGATCATCTTCGACAGATCGACGGACTCGTAGTCCCGGGAACTGTCGGTGTTGATTACGATGCTGAGGAATTTCCGGTAGAGGCATCTGTGGTGATTCCGGTAAAAAACCGGGTTCGCACTGTGATGGATGCTGTCAATTCAGCATTAAGTCAGGAATGCGATTTCCCGTTTAACGTTATCGTTGTTGATAATGAATCGACAGATGGAACACGTGAACTCCTTGAAGGTGTAAAAGATCCACGTCTTGTGCTGATCAAGGTGGGCGCGGAAGAGAATCTCGGTATCGGAGGATGCTGGAATCGTGCGTTGCTTTCTAAAGATTGCGGTCGTTTCGCTGTGCAACTCGACTCGGATGATCTCTATAATTCTCCCGATGTTTTGAAAACTATAGTCAACCGTTTCCGTGCAGGCAATTTCGCTATGGTGATTGGTAGCTACATGATGGTTGATTTCGATGGAAATCCTATTCCGCCGGGACTTATCAGCCATGATGAATGGACTGATACCAATGGTCCGAACAACGCCCTCCGCATAAATGGTTTCGGAGCGCCAAGAGCATTCTTCACGCCGATAGCTCGTCGTTTCCTATTTCCCAATGTCAGCTATGGAGAGGATTACGCGATGGCATTGAGAATAAGCCGGGAATACAGCATAGGCAGAATCTATGAGCCGCTCTATCTTTGTCGCCGATGGGACGGAAATTCAGATGCAGCCCTCTCCATTGAAAAGACAAACGCCAATAACAATTACAAGGATTGCCTCAGATCAATAGAACTAATGGCACGTGTGCGTCAGAATATGCAGAACCGACCGATGCCGAGTCTCCCAATACCGGATTTTGGAGCCATGATGGATCCCGGACGAGATGCCGACGACTCCTGGAGTGAAGAAGATGAGGATGATTTCGAAGACTTCGACGGAGATGACACGGATCTCCCGTTTTAAACTCTTTATTAATTAACAGACAACCGGAATGCAGGCATTATCCATCGAGCATATCAACGACCTAATTGAAGCTCAGCTACTGACATGGCAGGAGGCTAAAACGAATTTTGATCGTCTTCGAGATATCGAGCGTAAGCCTATGCCGATAGGCGATTTCCCCGTTGCGTCTCAATTGAACCCGGCGCGCATACGATCAACTGCGGCAGCTGTCGACAAGGAATCCATCTCCAAACGTAGCTGCTTCCTTTGCAAGACAAACAGACCTCAGGAGCAGATGGCGGGAACATGGCCTACGGAAGAGTGGGAACTTCTCGTTAATCCCTACCCTATTTTACCGGTGCATTTCACAATTACATCTACCCGACATATTCCGCAAGCGGAAATTCCTGCGGATATGGCAATAATGGCAGAAAATGCGCCTTCATTAGTATTTTTCTATAATGGAGCCCGCGCCGGGGCATCCGCGCCAGATCATCTCCATTGTCAGGCAATGCTCAAATCAGAACTACCAATTGTAAATCTTGTGGAGAAGCATCATCCTGAGAAAAGAGAGGGATGGATGAGTAGCGAGGAATATGGTCTGAATCTTCCTTTCAACTTTATGAGCGCAATCATAAAACCCGGTTTACCGGGAATGTTCAATCTCTCCCGTGTATTGACAGCATTCGGGATTGATAGTGAAACAGGAGAAAAAGACACTGCGCTCGTAAATGCCTTTTTCTGGATTTCAGATTCAGGATTCCTTCGGATAGCAATTGTGCCACGACGCGCACACCGCCCTTCGCTCTATTTCCTCCCTGAAGGGGAAAGATATATGATAAGCCCCGGAGCGGTGGATATGGCAGGATTGTTGATTGTGCCGCGTGAAGAGGATTTCCGAAGACTTTCACCCGACATAATATCCCGCATTTATGCTGAAACTGCATTTGCCGGACCTTTGCCTGAAGAAATAAAAGCTAATTTCAGACCACCGGAAAATTTATTAGAGTATGTTTAATTTTAACATCGGTTCACATAAAGAGAGATTTTTGAGGGAATTTTTCAAGTTGAAGAAGGAGCATAGCGGGCTATGCGACTGATGAGACTTGGAAAATTCGCCAAAAAGATCCTTTATGTGAACCGATAGAATTACAAATGAATTCCAAAAAATTAAATTCGTGTTAAAAGTAAACATACTCTTAGACCTGTAATAGAATTATGACCGAAACAGCAACATATTCTACCCACAAGGATAAAAAATCGCCATGGCTGTGGATTCCTACGACGTATATAGCCGAAGGACTACCATATTTTGCCGTCAATACTTTGACAGTGTTGATGTATCACAATATGGGAATCGGACTCGCAGAGATGGCATTCTTTACCGGATGGCTGTATCTCCCCTGGGTAATCAAACCGTTCTGGAGTCCGTTCGTGGATCTTATCAAGACAAAACGCGCCTGGACTATCGCGATGCAGTTTCTTATGGCATTCTCACTCGCTGCCATCGGACTGTTGCTGCCGACATCATTCTTTTTCACTTCCACTCTCATTTTCTTCTGGCTCACTG
>DAWBVG010000090.1:0-7883 GCA_052279865.1 Muribaculaceae bacterium | reverse complement strand
TTAGCCCTGCGGCATAGATGGCATATACTCCGGCATTGCGATAAAGATTGGATGTCAAATTCCTTTTCATAATGTATTGGTTTTATGGGTTACGTTTATTTTGATGTTGCAAAGTAAACTATAGCGGCTGCCACTGATTTGCAGTAAAATGTTAACAAATGTTAATCATTGGTTGCAACGGTAAATCTTCCATGTGAATATAGAATCTTCTGAGATACACGGGATATCGTGCAATATATGGTATAAATGCAATTGCGATGTTAAATTTGGGGCTAAAATTTAACGTTGATTATTTAAAAATTGTTATATTTGTGACCTCAATTGTGGCAAACACCAGATTGAAGTTATAGTGCACTTGAATATAAATAACATATTATCCATAATTAAACGGGGCTGGAGCGTCAGCCTCTGATCCATCTTAGATATTAATGCGGCTATGGAATTAGGAAACATTTTACGAAACAGACGCCAGACTTTACGAACTACGCAGCAAACACTCGCGGAAATGTCGGGGGTAAGCGTAAGAATGATAAAGGCCATCGAAGGAGGGTATGCCAATCCATCGATAGCCACGCTTGAAAAAATCCTGAATGTATTGGGGTTACAGCTTGTTATTGCCGACAAGCAGGATTCAGATCAAGATTAGAGAGCATTAAGGATTATACAGGAACACAGGCTCTGATTCACGGTTCATACGATCGAGCGTAGTCACGGCATATGTAACACCCTTGTTTTCGGAATCTATCAGAACTTTATTATACGGAGTAAGTGCGATTATTGCCTGAGGATCGTTGATGTCCTGTTTCTCACCCGAATAAAACTCGTATACGACAAAGCGTATGGCATCGTCTGCGCTCTCTTTATGTGAACGCGCCGGAGGTGTCCACATAAGAAATTCCTTGTCTCCCTCTTTCTCGATTTTTATTTCCTTTACAGTTTTCGGATGTTTGGCGGCATCGCCATACACAGGAGGCAGGGCGATGGTTGACTGATACTTCATTGCAAGGGAATCAGCAGCTCCTTTATAGTTGCCGGTTACCCAATATCCGTGCCACCATATATTACCTCCGATGTTGGGCAGTTTGCGCGAAAGCTTCACCTTTGTATCGAGTTCATTACGGTCGTGATTGCCAGGATCAGCCACATCCATTGTGCGTTTCACATCCTGACCTACATACACGTCCACACCGTTGGCATTATCGTTCCACCACTGCACGAGTTTACGGCTTGGGGCAGCTTGCGTATCGAGGTTCCAGTAAAGCTGAGGTGCCAGATAATCTATCCAGCCGTTTTTTGCCCATAGAAGCACGTCGGCATAAAGGTCATCATAATTCTGCAGCCCTGTGCTTTCACTCCCTCGCGGATCTGTGCGTTTGTTACGCCAGATTCCGAAAGGACTCACGCCAAACCTTACCCACGGCTTGCGATCTTTAATGGTTTTATGGATCTGTTCGATAAGGAGGTCAACATTGTGGCGTCGCCAATCGTTGCGGTTTCGTCCGAGACCGAACTTCAGGAAACTTGCGTCATCAGGTATCTTTTTCCCGGGAGCGGGGTAGGGGTAGAAATAGTCGTCGATATGTATGGCATCAACATCATAGCGAGAGACGATATCGTCTATTACCTTACAGATGAAATCACGGTTTTCCTGATATGCCGGATCGAACAATACCTGTCCGTTATAACGGAAGAAGCGTTGAGGTTCCATCTTCGAGATATGGTTGGATGGGAGTATCTCTTTGGCTGTGGAGGTGACGCGATAAGGATTCAGCCATGCGTGAAATTCCATTCCGCGTTTGTGAGCCTCCTCCAGACAATATTCCATCGGATCCCACATGGGAGAAGGGGCTTTGCCACGTTTCCCGGTCAGCCATGCGCTCCACGGCTCCAGATCCGACTTGTAGACAGCATCTGCAGTAGGTCGCACCTGAAAGATCACCGCATTGCATCCCGCATCATGTAGCTTGTCGAGCTGTTCACGTATATACTCCTTGGCTTGTTCGGTAGTTTTGTTCTGCCATTGTGTCTGTCCGATCACATGGAGCCAAGCGCCGCGAAATTCGCGTTTCGGATTTTCGAACTCCGAAGCAATCGCCAGCGCGCTCCCCGCAACCACCGCCAAAACTGTAACTATAACATTGATAATATTTCTCTTCATCTCTCTCTTAATTCCTAATTCCTAATTTATCATTCCCCATTCCCCATTTCACATTAAACATTAAAAATTATTCCCCGACTCCTATCCCGAACAGGGCGTAGTCATAAAAGACCGGATCGTCCGGGCGCAAAGTCCGTAATGTGGCAGTGAGTTGCTCCACGCTCTTTCTGTCGTTGCCACGACGTTCCAGAATGCCGAGATTTCTGGCAGTATTTCCCACATGCACATCGAGAGGAATATATAGTTTACTTTTAGGAATAGATTTCCATATGCCCATGTCCACAATGCCGTCATCGCGCACGAGCCAACGGAGAGCCATGTTCACGCGTTTCAGAGCCGTATTCTTGAGATTCACCGGAAGGCACTGTGAACAGTCCTCGCCGTTGTTCTCATCGCGCATAATTTTCTGCATCTCTTCCACGAGTTTCCAAGCCGGAGTTTCGGAATCACCTACACGCATCGTTGCACCGAACGCATCGAGCGATCCGTAATCGCGGAATATGCGACGCATGCCACGCAGAAAATACCGGAAATGGCGCGCGAAGAATGTGCGGTGGAGATTCATGTCAGGATCCAGATCCTCGTAACCTTTATCCATGACATATTTGTATGGCTCCTGACTCATCAGGGCGAGCATTCTTTCGGCATTGCGACAGATCATCTGCCGGCGTCCCCAGGCAATGATAGCAGCTAAGAATGATACGATTTCGATGTCTTCCTGTCGCGAAAAACGGCGGGGAAACTGTACCGGATCATTACCGATAAATTCCGGTCGGTTTATTCGTGCTGCTTCCGAATCAAGCAGTTCCCTGATATCTGAGGCTACTTTAATTGCTGGTGCTTCCTCTTTGAATAGTGTGCTCATAGTTTCTCAACAAATTTACCAAGAATGGGATTAACGGTGCGGATGGTCGATACGAATGCTGAATCGAATGTCTCAGCCGACTTCTTATGTCCCAGCGAATCGTAGTGAGCGCGAAGGCTTCGGCTGTTTTCAATCTCGTTCTGCAATGCAGAAGTGTCCGACCAATGTCGTGTGATGATTTTGCGGGCAGCCATGCGTCCTTCGATTTTTGCCGTCTCAATCTCTGCGGGGGTCTCGCCAGTGCGCGCTGTTTCGCCACATCCCAATAACAAAGTGAGGGCGATTACTGCCCCCACAATATAATACAATATCTTCATATGATGATTAGTCATTTATCAAAATTCGATGGATATCATTTACCGTAAAGTTCGTTCCACCATCTTGGGTCATCCTGGAGATATTTTGCAAACCACGCCATGATTGTATCCTGCCATAAGAGCTTCTTGTCGAAATCTGTTATAACGTGATTCTGACCGTCTACGGTAATAAATTCCACATCACGACCTAATAAGCGCAGTGCATTGAATATTTGGATGCTCTCGCCGATCGGCACGTTTGTATCTTCTGTGCCGTGAAGCAGAAGGAGAGGAGTGTGAATCTTATCGGCATTGAAGAGTGAACCCTGTTTGGTGAATAACTCCGGATTTGTCCACGGATAGGATTTGGCAGCTGCAATGGCGTTGTAGGAATAACCCCAGTAGCCTTCTCCCCAATAGCTTGTCACATTGGAAATGCCGGCATGAGATACAGCCGCGGCGAAGATGTCGGTGAGAGTCTGGAGATACTGGGTCATGAACCCACCGTAAGAAGCTCCAAGACATCCAACCTTCTTTTTGTCTACAAATGAATGTTCATCGCAGAATTTCTTTACCCCCTCGATGATATCGTCGGCAGTGCGTTTTCCCCATGCATTCACGTGGCGGGCAGAAAACTCCTGTCCGTAACCGGTCGTACCGCTCGGGTTTAGCACATAAACCACATAATCACGCGAAGCGAACACTTGAGGGGCATAAGGATGCGTCATAGCAGCGTTCGAAGGCGATGTGCCGCCGTAATAATAAACGATAAGGGGGTATTTCTTGGAAGGATTAAAATCCGGAGGGAGACACATCATGCCGTCGATCTCAGTGCCATCGGAAGCTGTGAATTTCCACGGCTCCATCTTGCCGAATTTGATATCTTTAAGTTCTGACTCCATCGGGTCATCAATGAGTCGGTTCTTGCCGCTCTTGAGATTGAGAAGGTATGCCATGCCTGTATCGGTGAAATCTCCACCGCAGTAAGATAACCATAGGGCTTCATCATCGCCTATGGAGAAAGAGAAAACATAACCGGTTTTGCTGTCAAGTTCAGTTATTTTACCGCTCCTGGGGTTCAAAGAATAAATTTTCTTATAGAATCCTGTCTCCCCTAAGAAATAAATATTGCCATCGATCGTGTTCCACACCGGATCGCCCGTGAGGGCGGGATCAAACTCTTTGGTAACCGGTTTAACATTACCGTTGGCGATGGTATAGATAAATCCCTGTCCATCGAAATCGTTTGGAATCTCATGATTACCTGCATTTGCACCTATTCCGTTGAAGGCTTGCGGACTACCGGTGATAAAGAGCTGTTTAGCATCTGGAGAATAGATCGCGCTGTTGATATATCCGTCATTGCGTATGATGGTGTCGGTGGCAAGAGTGTTGAGATCCATCTCAATGAGATCTTTAAAATAGAATGGATATTCGTCCGGACGCATTACAGAGGAGATGTAAAGCATCTTGCTTCCATCTTTTGTAAAATCGCAGATATAAGTGGAAGCTCCGCCATAGGTGAGTGTTGTGGTAACGTGGGCGTCGAGATCATAACGCATCACATATGAACGGTCGCGATCGCCTGGAATACGGTCGTCCGGACTCTTTATGCGTTTCAGCGGTCCGTCATCTTTTGTGCCGTCAACACTCTTGTAATATATAAGCGATTTGCCGTCGGGAGTGACTGTGAAATTATTCTCGGGCACTCCACGGGCTATAACCTTGCTTTTAAGTGTCGGCACCTCAATCGTTATGACATCGTAGCCGGAAGGTTTCTTATTGGTATAATAGAGTGTTGAACCCTTGGGCATCCACTGGGCATAAGGAGTTATATCCTCCGTAATTATTTTTCCGGTAGCTGTTTCCTGCAATGTTGCGCGATAATTTCTGTCGGAAGCAGAGAATGTCTCGGAATATTTTGTGAGGAGATATTTTCCGTCGGGAGAAATACTGGTGCCGTATACTCTTTCGCCTGTCATTGTCAGGCGAGTGGAGAAACGTCTGCCTATTTCCGGTCCGTCGGCAAGAACCACATCATCGAATTCTTTGTCAGGAACGAATTCAAGTTTGAAATCGGGAGCGGTTTTGTCATCGGGCATTGACACGATGTTTACCTGGATTTCATAATCCGCTTCCGGATTTAGCGTAACAGTGCCGCTGGCATCGGCGGGTAATGAATCGGATGCAGTCTTTTTTGCTACTGAATTGCCGTTGAGAAGCACATCACCCATCGATGTTGAATTGAGGATGAGCTTCCCTTTGGCGAATCTGGCAGCGCGTAGACGCGTTGAGAACGTGTGAAGTTCAGGACGTTCGTCTGCTTTTACGAGCGTAAGTCTTCCGGCGGTATCGGTGGTCATGGTTGTCCAGTCTGCCGTCTGTTCACGCAAAGACAACGGCAATCTCGCTTCGAGTAGCTGGTCGTTGGCAAAACCGTTCTCTTTTTGGAGACTGTCGGGAGTTGCCGGAACGTTGAGACGCACGGTTGGTGCCGATTTGAACTTGGTTAATGTGTAGGCTGATGCTACGCCCGAACAGAGTAACAACCCTGTTGCCAAAACCGGGAAGATGTTTTTGCTCATGATATGTAAAATTTAGCCTGTTGCAAGGCTACTGTTGGAAAATGTTCCCTATTTCTTTTCGTAATTGGGAATACCCTTCATTTTTACGTGATATATGAGGGCGGAATAGGGTAGAATGGAACCTCTTGATGAAGATCCGTATGCTGATTCGGCAGGGATAACAAGCGTCACGGAATCTCCGACATGCATTGATGTCATCGCAACCCACATTCCCACGATATTCTCGTTGGGCATGCTCTGATAGATGCTGTCTCCGTTTGTTGTCATGCTGTATGAATTGCCAAGAGACGCGCCGTTGATGTCTTCCATCTCATATTTTATATTGACGGTGGAATTGCTCAGCGGTTTGAGATTCTTTTCCGTGAGCGAGCGGTCGTTGTGCCATTTTATCAGCACGAAATCATTGGGAGCCCATTCCGGTGTGACTTTTGTATAGACCTTCTCTCCGTTTTCGGTCAGGTCTTCCATTTTTGCCACATACTCTTCATTCTGCTTTTTCCACTCCACGTAATCCGGCTGATCGTCTTCGCTCAGACATCCCGAGAGAATAACCGCCATCAGCGGAAGGAAATAAAAAAGTTTCTTCATCTGTCGTTATTGTGTGATACGCTATGCAATGCGCAATGCGTTAGAATTTTACTTCCGGTGCTTTCTGCGCTCCGGCTTCTGCCTTGAACTGTGGTTTCTCCTTGAATCCGAACCAGCCGGCATAGATGTTTGTAGGGAACTTCTTGATGCTCGTGTTGTATTCCATCACAGCCTCTGTGTATCGTTTACGCTCCGTGGATATACGGTTTTCGGTGCCTTCCAGCTCTGTCTGCAACGCCATGAAGTTGGTATTGGCTTTGAGATCGGGATATGCCTCGCGAACAGCGTTCACGTAAATGTCGAGAGCGCCCTTGAGAGCGCTCTGCGCCTGCTGATACTGTTCGATGTTTTCCTGAGGATTCTCCACCGACTTCGCTGCGTCATAAGCCTTGGTCAGCCCGGCGCGCGCGTTGGTCACAGCCTCAAGGGTGCTACTTTCGTGCTCAGCATAACCTTTCACCGTATTGACAATATTCGGGATGAGGTCGGCGCGACGCTGGTACTGGTTCTCAACCTGAGCCCAGCTCTGGTCCACTTGCTGCTGTTTTTCAACGAGACTGTTGTAATTGCAGGAGGACAGCGATGTCATAGCCATCACTGCCACTACTGCATACATTATATCCTTTATAAATTTCATATCTAATTGTTTAAATCAGTTTCTTAAGAAGGCTGTTGAGGCTCACCTCTTCAGAGAGGATCTTCTCCAGCTCATCTACCGAGAGACGTTTCTGCTCCATGGAGTCGCGTTCACGCAGTGTGACGGTGCCGTCTTCGAGCGTCTGATGGTCAACCGTGATGCAGTACGGGGTGCCGATTGCATCCTGACGGCGATAACGCTTGCCGATAGAATCTTTCTCGTCATACTGGCAGGTGAAATCGAATCTCAGGCGATGCTGAATCTCACGAGCCTTTTCGGGAAGACCGTCTTTCTTCACCAGCGGCAATACGGCGCATTTCACAGGAGCGATAGGTGCGGGGAAATGGAGCACCGCGCGGCGGTCGCCGTTGCCGAGATCCTGGTCTTCATAGCAGCTGCAGAACACGCTGAGGAACATGCGGTCAACACCGATAGATGTCTCTATAACGTAAGGAACGTAACTTTCGTTGAGTTCCGGATCAAAATATTGTATCTTTTTGCCGGAGAATTTTTCGTGCTGCGAAAGGTCGAAGTTTGTGCGGGAATGGATACCCTCAACCTCTTTGAAGCCGAAAGGCATCTCAAATTCGATGTCGGTTGCGGCATTGGCATAGTGGGCAAGTTTCTCATGATCGTGGAAACGATACTTGCTGTCGCCAAGTCCGAGGTTCTTGTGCCATTTGAGGCGAGTCTGACGCCAGAAATCGAACCATTTGAGTTCCTCGCCCGGACGAACGAAGAATTGCATCTCCAT
>DAWBVG010000089.1:0-3016 GCA_052279865.1 Muribaculaceae bacterium | reverse complement strand
CCATTCATTCTGACGGGTGATGAGATCCTTGCCAAGATTCACAATCTGACATTACGTGAGATGCCGGGCGGAACGCTTTTTCCCGACACGATGAAGCAATATGATGACTACACCATCCGCGAGGCTCTTCACAACTGCATCGCCCACTCTAATTACCAGCTTCAGCAGCGTATCAACTTCGTTGAGAATCCCGGATTTCTCTACTACTCTAATGCCGGTTCATTCATCCCGGGGTCATTGGAAGAGGTTTTGAGCACAGATGAGCCGTAGAAGTTCTTCCGCAACGACTGTCTCTGTCAGGCGATGGTGCATTTCAACATGATTGATACCGTGAGCCGAGGCATCAAGAAAATGTTCACCGAGCAGTGGCAGCGCCGCTTCCCTATGCCGGACTATGAGATTGACAATGATAAGCAGCAAGTAGCTGTCCGCATTTACGGCACGTCTATCGATGAGCGTTATACCAACATGCTCAAGAATAACGATGCGCTTACCCTTTGGGACTGCATTTCACTTGATGCTATCCAGAAGGGCCATCGTATTGATGAATCGGTCGCACAGGATATGATCCAGCGCGGTCTCATTGAAGGCGAAGCTACAAACTATCGTATCTCGTTGACAGTGGCAAAGAAAACCAAACAACTTTCTGGTTATACCCGCGTTGTCGGCTTAGAGCGAGATAAGATAAAGCACATGGTACTTCAATACATTCAGAACGCTGGTGCGGATGGCGCCAAGCGCAGCGACATTATGGAATATCTTGCAGGCACACTCCCCAGCCGCAACACTCCAGAACAAAACGGTCAAATGGTCGGTAATATACTCAAGGAATTGAACGCAGATAATCTCATCAAACCTATTGGTAAAAAATGGTTTGAGCAGGACCCTGTACAGAAATAAGCGAAAAATCAGTAGTTACAACTCCAAAAACAAGTAGTTTAGACAAAAAAAATAAGTAGTTGAAAGTAAAAATGAGTAGTTATGCGCTAAAAACGAGTAGTAGGTCTTTGTTTACGACTACTTCACGGTTTATTAGCTGTTTTTACGACTAGTTGGCCTCCAACATCGGATAGTTTAGTCCAATTTTGGATAGTTCTTGGATAGTTCTCGGATAGTTTGAGACTATCCGGGATAGTTGTAAAAATGAGTAGTTGAAGGTAAAATAAGTAGTTTACCCGAAAAAACAAGTAGTTGGCGAGTAGTTCTGCAAATATCCGAGTAGTTTTCCAAGCAAACAAGTAGTTATTGGAGATAGGCGTAGTTTTGATTCTCATTATACTGATACCATAATTGCCATGCGGAAAGATCATTGCTCTTTTAACATAATACAACGGACCGAGTGACGGCAAAATCTTAAATGCTAAAAGGGCCTATCGCAGACCGAAGTCTGAAATAAGCTCTTTTGGCTTTAGGCGATATGCCCTATATGGTTTATATACTATGCAAAGATAGTGAATTTTAGCGGAAATGTAAATTTTTAATCCCTCACCATCGCTCCATTTCTCTTAATTCCCGCTCGACTTGGCGTTCATATTCAGCTTCAATAGATTTTTCATATTCAGTAAGCGAGGCATCTGCTGCCTCCAAATCTCTTAATTGCTCACGACTGCCTCCGTATGAAGATTGAGACTTACCTGTTATCGCATTATGGTATGATACGCTATAATTGTCCGAATAATTTACAAACGTATTCCAATCAACATAAAATTTATCGCCACCACGCTCTTTTGTCACTAATACATAATCAGCGGTGGCAGAAGCCCCTCTAACAAACCATTTCCCATCAAACTGCACGACTTTATTATCAGCAACTAACAGTGCCAATGAATCTTTCAATCCGTTTTGTAAATAATGCTGCATAAGATAATAATCTTGTTGAGATTTTGCTCCATAATCATTCTCCCGGACATAGTGCCTATCCCTAAAAATTGGTAAAAGGCCATGATACTTTATGTTCTTTATAATTTCTGTCGATGATTCGCTGGTTGGTGCGTTCTGTAATGATTTATAGAAATTAATTGATTCAAAGGCAACATCTTCTCTTTCCCATTTTTTCCCGTCACTGCTCCAATGTCTCCAAACACGAAGTGTGCCACGCCCATTCTTAACATCATCTGCATTAAACCCACTAATAAAATTAAGGCTTCTGATTGAATCAAATGCAATAGGTCTATCAATAATTACCGTATCAAGATAAGAATAAAATGCGCCAATGTTATTTTCTTTCCAATTATAAGGAATCTTAATGTCAGGTACAACTACATTACCCTGCACATCTACTCCAGTATATGTAAGACTATCTTCTGAAAAAGTTATGACATCATAGTAATATTGGTTTTCTCCCAGCCATGTCGTTCCAGCAATGGGATTCTTTTCCCCACACCCCACTAACACCATCGGCAGAACAAGCACCAGCGCGAGTAAAAACTTCTTCATGTCGTTATTATTTTGAACTTGTCTTCTTATTTAATTTCTAGAATAAATCCGCTCTCTGCTCTTTATAGACGCGTTGGGACCTATCATAGATTTCTTGCGCATCTTCCATACTGATGGAATCTGGATCTATTCTTTTCCTAACTGATTTCGGAGTATACTTGTCTGCGATTCATTTGATGTTGTTGCACGCTCCCCAAATCTTAAAGAATAAGATTATTCCTAATATTGCACCTATTAAGGCAATTATTGAAAGAAAATTTTCCATGCTATTATTGATTTAGTTGTTTGATAATTCTATTCAATGCCTCAATCTGCATCATCGCGGCTTCGTAAGCCTGCTTCCAGTCGGTGTCGAGCGCATCGTCGCCATTTTTACTAGACAAGTTTCCCGTCTCAAATTTAGGCAATTGCCGATTAACATATGTTGATTAACCAATTTAATATATTAAAGGTGATAATCAGATAAATTAATTACATGATCATCACCTTTTCATTGAGCCGCGAGTGGGACTCGAACCCACGACCTTTTCGTTACGAATGAAATGCTCTACCGACTGCGCTATTTTGGCAACGCGCGCAT
>DAWBVG010000088.1:0-1953 GCA_052279865.1 Muribaculaceae bacterium | reverse complement strand
CGGCCCCCCGCCCCCCCCCCCCCCCCCCCGGGCCCCCGCGCCCCCCGCGTCACCCCCCGGGCGGGCCCCCCCCGCTTTTTCCCGGGCCCGCTTGTTTCCTTCACTTTGCAGCTGACGGTGCCACGGATGTCGCGGCTCGAGGCTCCTACCATAAATGTGTATTCTCCTGCGGGAGTGTGCCATGCGGAAACCGATTCATCGAAAACCGCCAGATCCTCAGGATCAATGCTGATGGAGAGGGATTGGGATTCTCCAGGCTTAAGTTCTTTTGTTTTGGCGAATCCAACTAACTCTTTGACGGGAACGTTGCCGTTTCCGGGTTTGGACACATATACCTGTGCTGCCTCCTTGCCGGAATTGCATCCCGTATTCGTTATGATGACATTAAGGGTGTATTGAGTCCCATCATATGATATTCGGGGTTCCGAGTATTCGAATGTGGTATATGTGAGTCCATAACCGAAGGGGTAGGACACATCCTTGTTAAAGGAGTCGAAATATCTGTAACCCACATATATGTCTTCTTCATAGATGGTATGGTCAATATTGCGTCTCTCACGTGTGAGCCCCTTCTTGTTTGCTCCGAAGATTATGCCGGTGTCGGCATCATGCGGAAAATTGCGGTCTGAAGCTTGATCCTTATAGTCTATTGGGAAAGTAACCGGGAGTTTTCCCGACGGATATGATTTCCCTGAGAGAACATCGGCTATGCTGTTGCCTCCTTCTTGTCCGCATTGCCATGTGCAAAGAATGGCATCGGGGAGATCTTTCCATGAATATGTCTCGATTCCACCGCTGATATTGAGAAGAACAGTTACCTTTTTCCCTTTCGCATGAAAAGCTTTGCAAACTTCTTCAAGAAGTGTTCGCATGGTTTTGTCAAGATAGAAGCTTCGAGTGGACCGGTCGGCAAACTCTCCCGCTGCAATCCCAATGGAAATAATGGCGGCATCGTTGCATTCCGCAGCCTTTTTAATGGCAGAGCGATTGACCTGAAGTTCCGTAGGACGCATCTTGGCTGCCATATGGAAAGTCTTGTCCTCTTTCTCGAGTCGCTTATACTCTGAAGAGATATGCGACACATACTTTTTCATCAATTCCTGATCAGCAATGTATCCGGCATTCGCAATTCCTTCCGGAAGAGATATGCTGTATGCCCGGTTCACATCTCCCGAGCCACTGCCTCCGGTAATCATGTCATAAGCGCAGTTCCCGAACAATGCAATCTTTCGTATGTCATCCTTGTAGGGGAGGGCTTCGTTGTCGTTCTTGAGCAGCACCATCCCTTCAGGTGCCACATTTCTAAGCAACACCGCATGCGCCTTAAGGTCCGGTTTGTCAGAGTGACCTAATTTAAGAAATCGAGGAGTGCGCATTATGAGTTCAAGCACTTCCTCTATGTTGCGGTCAAGCACCGCCTCATCCAGTTCTCCCGATTCGAGACCTTCCATGATGCGCTCATACTCCTGTGGATACCCCGGCTGGAGGAGATTATTCCGTGCTTTCATCTGCGCCACTGCGTCTTTGCCACCGAACCAGTCTGAGACCACGACACCACTGTAACCCCATTCTCCTCTCAGTAGGGAATCAAGAAGTTCCGGACTTTCCGACGTGTAATGTCCGTTAAGATAATTATATGAAGACATTACGCACCAGGGATCCGATTTCTTGATGACCTTCTCAAATCCTTTAAGATATATTTCACGTAAAGCCCTCTGGGAAACGATCGATTCATTGTCTTTACGGTTTGTTTCCTGATTGTTCGCGGCAAGATGTTTCACACATGCCCCCACGCCGCATTCCTGCAAGCCGTTTACATATGCTGTAGCTATCTCACCGCTGATTACCGGATCCTCGGAATAATATTCGTAGTTCCTGCCACACAGTGTATGCCGCTGTATATTAAGTGCCGGAGCAAGCATAATGTCAACCCCGTATTCTCTCGCCTCTTCT
>DAWBVG010000087.1:0-2317 GCA_052279865.1 Muribaculaceae bacterium | reverse complement strand
TAATGTGTAATGTGTAATGTGTAATGTGTAATGTTTAATGTTTAATTGGAGAGGAGGAAATTGCGGATCACGGCGCGGAAGCCCCCTGGATTGTCAAGGAAGGAGTAGTGCCCGCATCCCTGCCAGCTTACAAGCCCGGCATCCGGTATCAGCTTTTCCATTAGTTTTGCATCTGCCATCGGGGTGGCTTTGTCTTCTTCTCCCCAGAGCAGAAGGGTGGAAGCCTTAATTAACGGCAGGCGATCTGTGAGGTCTTCGTTCACACAACGGCTCATCACCGCGCGCATCATGGGGGAGGAGTTCCGGTAGTCTGCTGAGCCCGCTTTCCCTCGCCAGGCATCAATCATCTTTCCACCTTGTTTTTTGCCGAATACCAGCGGAAGAATCTTCTTGGCGGTCTTGAAGCTATAGACTTTAAGATAATATTTTAAGGGACGTTTGGGTTTTATGCCTGCTGCATCGACCAGTACCATCCGGCTTATCGGATTGCGAGACGCCATAAGAATAGATATGCGTCCGCCAAACGAATGACCTATCAATACCGGATCAGAAATGCCAATGCGAGTTATGAAACGCTCCATGAGTTGTGTGTAATCGTTGACGCCCCATGCTGTTGGAGGTTCCTGGCTCATACCGTGTCCCGGTAGATCCACATTAAAGACGCGCATGTTTCCGTTGAGGGCGTTGGCGATGGATCTGACCGTTGTGTGATCGCATCCCCATCCGTGCATCAACAGGACAGGAGCTCCATTTTCCGGTCCTGTCACCTCGTAATGCAGCTTCATGCCGTCTATTTCTATATCGTTTTCCATATTAGAAATCATGATTTGTGCAAAATTAGTGAATTTTTTTGGTTTCATCCATATTCCGGATCATTTGTGGGAACTGAACTGCCAGTCCTATGCCACGCACTGCCAGGAAAGAGAGGAAGGCTACCCAAAGCATCCTGTTTCCAAACACGGGATATGTTTCAAACGGATGTATTTTCATACCTGCTGTCACAACGATAGCAAAAGTAAGAATCGCCATAAGGGTAGTAACGAACATTCGGCGAGTTGCAGTGAGTCCGATAAAAAATCCATCATAGATGAATGCCCAGACTGCCACTGGAGGCAGCAGCCATAAGAACAGGCTCATTTCCGAGACCTCTCTCCGCACCGCCTCAACGTCGGTAAGCAGAGCCGTGATAGAGTTCGCTCCGCAGAGGTAGATAACGAAAAAGAGAGTTGCCATTGCAGCCGACCATGAAAGCAGTCTGCGAGAAATGGAACATAATCCAGAGAAATCGGCGGCTCCGGAACTTTTGCCGATAAGCGCCTCACCAGCAAAAGAGAAACCATCCATAAAATATGAGAAGAAGAGGAAAAACTGGAGCATTATGGTGTTGACTGCCATTGTCAGGTCTCCCATTCTGGCTCCTATGGCTGTTACCGAAAGAGAAACTCCCATTATGCACGCCGACCTCAGGAAGAGATCTGAACTCACCCGAAAGAATTTTCCGAAACCTCCGCCATGAAATATTCTCTTGATATCGGGATGAAGTGACCATCTTTTGGAATACATTGCCACTATCAATGCTGAGAGTAATAATCCGGTCCAGTTGGCGGTAAGGGTGCCATATGCCACTCCTGCGAAACCGGCATCAAGAGCGTACACAGCGATAAGGCTTGCCGCCACGTTGAGAAGGTTCATGGAGATGGAAATGATCATGGGTCGCACCGTGTCCTGCATGCCGATGAGCCATCCGTTGATTGAGAGTGTGATGAGAAGAGGGGGAATTCCCCATACACAAATAAGGAAATATTCTGAAGCAGCGAGAGCAACCTCATTGCCGGGAGAAATTATATCCAGAAAAATATTGAGTAGCGGCTGGCGCACAGAAATTACGAACAGACCGAGTAATGATGCGAGACCTATGGCGCGCCAGAAAATTATATTCACGGCTCCCTCTTTTTTTGAGCCGAAGGCTTCCGCCGTAAGCCCGGTAGTGCCCATTCTCAGAAAGCCGCAGAGCCAAAGGATGACATTGAAAACCGTTCCTCCCGCGGCTACGGCTGCGAGGAATATCTCGCTTCCGAGATGTCCGGTAATAGCTGTATCGCAGAGCCCTAAAAGGGGCACCGTGATATTGCTTGCTATTGCCGGGAGCGCAAGGCGAAGGATTGTGCGATCCGCTTGTGTATAGATAAATCTTTTCACGGATGCAAAATTAATAAATTAAATATTATGGAAAATGTCATTTGGGAATATTTATGTAATTTCCTCTTCAATCGGTCAAACCTGCTCCAAAATCTTAATAAATCTTACCATAAAAATT
>DAWBVG010000086.1:0-10125 GCA_052279865.1 Muribaculaceae bacterium | reverse complement strand
CCATTGCGTAAACTCGAGGCACCTTCAATTCTTACTTCCTTTCCTATAGATACGTTGACAATATATCGACAATTTCGGATTATCGCTCCGTCTCCAATTGCCCGGTAGATTTCGAAATTGTTAACGTAGTCATCTATAGTCTGTTTCGCCGGACCTTGTGCCCATGCCGGATCGCGGGCAATAAGCATTGCCATCTGAGAGGAAAGACCGGGGTAAATCCTTACGCTTCGTGAACCGGTTTCGTCAAGCACACAAACTTCCGAACCGATGCCGCAATCTGCTTCAGCCTCCATTTCAAGAAGTCCGATGTTTTCAATTGTAACATCGGCTCCGATTAATATGTCGCCGGCAAAACGCACGTTGCGTATCCGGTTCAGGTCCGTGCCGTCGCTGATGCGTATTCTTGTCCAGTCGGAACATGAGCATCCATTGTCCTCAAGTTGACGGATTTCCCACCAGCGGAGCGCTTTATATTGTTGTGTCGAGGTCGTCATATTTCTGGAAGAGGAAGTCGTTGTAAGGGAAACGCTCGGTGTGGATCTCTTTTGCTTTTTCATAAAGCATTTCCTTGAGAGCGTCGATATTGGTTTTCTCTTTGGCGGAAATGAAGACGCAATTGTTGTTCATCTTCGACATCCAGGTCTGTTTGAATTCTTCAAGAGAGATGTTTTCACGTGTTTTGGGCGTGAGATCGTCAGGATCCTTGGGAGTGTAGGTGAACGCATCAATCTTGTTGAATACAAGAATCATCGGTTTTTCAGCCGCACCGCAAACCTCGGCAAGGGTTTTGTTTACTACCTCTATCTGTTCTTCAAACTGCGGATGGCTCACATCAACAACATGCACAAGCACATCTGCTTCCCTCACTTCATCGAGGGTAGACTTGAAAGAATCCACAAGGTGAGTCGGAAGCTTGCGGATAAAACCGACAGTGTCTGAAAGCAGGAAGGGGAGATTGTCAATTATGACTTTGCGCACAGTCGTGTCGAGTGTTGCGAAAAGCTTGTTTTCGGCAAACACATCGCTTTTGCTCAGAAGGTTCATCAGAGTGGATTTGCCGACATTGGTATAGCCTACAAGGGCAACTCGGGTGAGTTTGCCACGGTTCTTGCGTTGTATGCTTTTCTGACGGTCGATGCTTTTTAATTCCTCTTTCAGTCGTGAGATTTTATCGAGAATGATACGACGGTCGGTCTCAATCTGTGTTTCACCGGGACCACGCATACCGATACCGCCTCGCTGACGTTCAAGGTGTGTCCACATCCTTGTGAGTCGTGGCAGAAGGTATTGATATTGTGCGAGCTCAACCTGCGTGCGGGCAGTGGCTGTCTGGGCGCGTTTTGCGAATATGTCGAGGATAAGGCTCGTGCGGTCAAGAATTTTCACCTTAAGTTCCCGCTCGATATTCGCCACTTGCTTTGGCGAGAGATCGTCATCAAAAATCACAAGACCGATCTCATTGTCTTCCACATATTGGCGAATCTCATCGAGTTTGCCGGTGCCGACATATGTGCGGGGATTGGGGTAATCGAGCTTCTGCACAAAGCGTTTTTCAGGCTCCGCGCCTGCAGTGCGCGCAAGAAAAGCCAGTTCGTCAAGATACTCATTGGCTTTTGTCTCATTCTGTATTTTAGTGGCAAGCCCCACAAGCACTGTGCGCTCGTTGGCTTCTTTATTTATAATATTATCCTCAATCATAGCAATATTTTTACAGCTTTTTAATTCAAAGCAAATTCGACTGCAAAGATAACAATCAATTTCTTATACAACAAACGTCGAACCAAAATCGCTTAAGATTTTGGTTCGACGCGGTTGATTAATGTGATGTTAGGCTTTTAGGTTTTAGGTGTTAGGCTTTAGAATTTGACTCTATTTGTTTCTAAAGCCTAATATCTAAACCTTAAACCTTAACTTTTAAACTTTAAATTTTATAGTCTAATGCCTAAAGCCTTACTTCTTAGCTACCTTGTTGTAACGTGCATTCAGACCTTCAACAACTTCATCGGTGATGTCAAGATCCGGATTGATGTAAAGAGTTGAAGCCTTCTGGAAGATCGCGTCATAACCGCGGGTCTTGTTGTAATCCTTGATGAATTGTGTGATAGAATCGATCACAGCCTGCTGTGCCTGCATTGCTGCGTTCTGATAATTGTTTTGCAGAGTGGCGATATTGCGTTGAGCCTCGCTCTGCATATTGTTGATTGTCTGCTCGTCCTGACGATATGAAGCCTCAGAAAGGTAGCCGTTGTTCTGCATTTTGTTCTGCATAGTGGCTGCGAAATTCTGAATCTTGTTTTCGTGGCGTTTTGCAGCGCTTTCCATATTTGTCTGCATGCGAAGCATCTCTTCGTTGTAGTCTTTAGCAAGGTTGTATTTGCTTAAAACTGAATCGAGATCCACGTAGCGGTAGTTGGGAAGGTTTGCGTCTGTCTTGGCGGTTTTCGCCTTGGCTGCCGGAGCATCTTTCTTGGCATTGTCGGAGCCACATGCCGTGGCGACGAGCGCGAGGACCGCGAGCGATGCAACAATAAATGAGTTGATTCTTTTCATTTTATAATAGATGTTGTTTTAATCTTATCTGTGGAAAACACTTTTAGCTCCTTTTCTCTTTTGTCGTTTTTTGAGAGGCGTGGTGTCCGTGACAACCCACCGATTTCTCTCCCGCAAATCTAAAGGAGAGCAAAAGTAACGATATTCCGAGAAATAGCGTAATTAGAAGCGTTAATTTCACTTTTTTTAATTCATTTAAGGTTATTGAGATGCAAAATTAACTAAAAAATTGAAAAAAGAACCTATTTCTCCAATTATTTTGCTAACTTTGGAGTGTCCACCCGCGCTGATGCGGGTGATAAATTTGAACATTATTAAAAATTTTCGATAGAAATGGAAGTAAAAGACCTTAAACCGGAATTGATCTGGAAATGTTTCGACGAGATTACAAAGATTCCACGTCCCTCATGCCATGAGGAGCAAATTCGTGATTTCCTTCTTAAGTTTGCAGCGGATCATGATGTGGCTGTCCGCACCGATAAAGTTGGGAATGTAGTTATGAGCAAACCTGCCACTCCCGGACATGAGAATGCTCCGACAGTGATTCTTCAATCCCACATGGACATGGTGGCAGAAAAGAACAGTGACACCGAACATGATTTCCTCAAAGACCCCATTCAGACGTATGTCGATGGTGAGTGGGTGAAAGCGAAGGGAACAACTCTTGGCGCTGATAATGGTATAGGCATGGCAGCCGCTATGGCAGTAATGATCGACAAGACTCTTGTTCACGGTCCGGTGGAGGCTCTCTTTACGGTGAATGAAGAGATCGGTCTTGAAGGAGCACAGAATCTTGGCAAAGATATGATCACAGGTTCTATGCTTCTTAATCTTGATTCTGAAGATGACGGCGAGATATTCGTAGGGTGTGCCGGAGGTATCGACACTACTGCGACATTTACTTACCGCCGCAGCTTCACTCCTGAGAATTTCAAATACATGCGTGTCTCCGTGAGCGGGCTGCTTGGCGGTCACAGCGGTAGCGACATCAATCTTGGCAGAGCTAACGCCAATAAGTTGATTGCACGTTTTATCTGGGAATGCTCTCAGAGCTGGGATATCACCGTATGCTCTTTTGAAGGCGGCAACCTTCGCAATGCGATTCCGCGTGAAGCTTATGCCGTATTCGGTATCCACAGTGACCATAAGGAGGCGATGATGCATCACCTTAACAAATATGCCGCTGAAATCCGTAATGAATATGATGGCGTAGAGCCGTCAATGGATTTCCGAATTGAAGAAAGCGAGCGTCCGGAGTATTGTCTTGATTCCGACACGTCAATAGCACTTATCCGTGCAATATATTCCGCACCTCACGGAGTGTATTCAATGAGCCGCGATATCGAAGGTCTCGTGGAGACATCAACCAATCTGGCAAGTGTGAAACATCTTGGTGATGACAAGATCGTAGTGACCACATCCCAGCGTTCATCGGTTGAGAGCCGTAAGAACGATATGGCGGGTCAGGTTGAGGCTCATTTCCAGCTTGCCGGAGCAGAAGTGACCCATAGTGACGGCTATCCAGGATGGGCTCCAAATATGAATTCCGCAATCATGAAGATCACAGCTGACGCATATGAAGAGCTGTTTGGTATGAAACCCGCCATCAAAGCTATTCATGCCGGTCTGGAGTGCGGACTTTTCCTCTCAAAATATCCTCGTCTGGATATGGTAAGCTTCGGTCCTACCATGACAGGAGTTCATTCTCCTGACGAGAAACTGTTTATTCCGACTGTCGATAAATTCTGGCGCCATTTGTGCAAGGTGCTCGAGAAAGTGGCAGTATTATGAAATCGCTGATCCTCGGCTTGACCCTGGCGACATTTGTCGCCGTGGGTCCGGCTTGCGGGGCATCGGGTCAATCGGAATCCGATAAGGGAAATGAGCCTAAGACTGTCAGGGTTGATTCTGTGCCCGCGGTGGATGAGAAAACAAGATATACGAAACTTACCGACGAGGATTTCCGTATTGTGGCTGAAGAACTCGGAGTGGAGGTGGCGGCAATAAAGGCTGTGGTCTCTATCGAGGCGGGATCGAACATGAAGGGTTTCTGGGCACCTGGAGTGCCGGTAATTAATTTCGATCGCGCCATGTATAACCGTTTTCGTTCCAAGGCTGTCGATAAATCCGGAGCAAAAGGGGAGAAGGTACCTGAAGGTTTGACCGGATATGCGTTGCAGGAATGGACTCAGCTAATCAATGCGCGTAAAGTCAATGCCCAGGGTGCAAATATGGGCACATTCTGGGGAATGTTCCAGATCGGAGGATTCAACTATAAACTATGTGGCTGCGAATCCGTTGATGAGATGGTGAAGCTTATGGCTTATTCCGAACTCGAGCAGTTGGAGTTGTTTGCCACATTCATTACCAACGCCGGAATGCTTCCTGACCTTAAGAAGAAAAACTGGGCGGGTTTTGCACGAAAGTATAACGGCGCCAGTTATGCCCGCAGAGGTTATCACACAAAAATGGCTAACGCCTACGCCAAATTCAAAAAACAAGAATAAATTATGAAAATCACAGATCTCGAACCGAAGCTGATATGGGAATGCTTCGATGAAATCACAAAAGTGCCCCGTCCTACACATCATCTCGACAAAATGCGCGAGTTTCTTGTAGACTGGGCGAACCGTCACAACATTGAGGTTCACACCGACAAAGTGGGTAACGTGATGATGCGTAAACCTGCATCTCCGGGACATGAGGACGCACCGGTTGTTATCCTCCAGGGTCATCAGGATATGGTGGCTGAAAAGCGCCCCGGTGTTGAACATGACTTCCTTACTGACCCTATCATCACGGTTGTGGAGGGAGACTGGGTGAGAGCAGAAGGCACCACTCTTGGAGCTGACAATGGTATGGGATGCGCTGCAGCAATGGCGGTGCTCCTTGATAATAGCCTTGAACACGGACCCATCGAGTGTCTTTTCACCGTGGATGAAGAGCAGGGGTTGATTGGTGCCAACGGTCTTGAGGCGGGTTTTGTCACCGGTGATATACTCCTTAATCTTGATTCAGAGGAAATGGGTCAGCTCGTTATCGGATGTGCCGGAGGAAAAGTGACGATCGCCTCTCTTCCTTATTATATGGAGGAAGCGGCTGCCGGACAAATTTTCCACCGCGTGGCGTTCCGTAATCTGAAAGGTGGACATTCCGGTATGGAAATTGGACTTGGCAGAGCGAATGCCAACCAGCAGCTTTGTCGTTTCCTTTGGGAGGCTGAGCAGAAATTCGGCATTTCGATTGCTGAGATCGATGGTGGCAATCTTGCCAATGCGATTCCTCGTGATTCACTTGCCGTGATCGGAGTGCCCTCGGAGCATGAAGAAGAATTCCATAAATTCGCTGATGAATTCGATAAGATGGTTCATGCCGAATTCCTTGCTGCAGAAGGGAAGGGTTTCTCTTTTGAAGTTACAGAGGAACCCGCACGCGACAAGGTCATTAATAAGGAAACATCACATAGTCTGGTAGCAGCTGTTTTTGCCTGCCCCAACGGAGTGCAAGGAATGTCGCTCGCCATACCGGGACTTATTGAAACTTCCTGCAATCTCGCATCCGTCAAAATGGTCAGTGCCGACAGAATTGAGATAACGGTGCATCAGAGATCTTCCGTAGATTCGCGTCGCGATGAGATTGCCGATAGGGTTAAGGCTCTATTCAGCATGATAGGTGCAGATGTTACATTTGATGATGCATACGTAGGCTGGGCTCCCAATCCTGATTCAAAAGTCTTGAAGGTAGCAGAGCAGAGCTTTGAAGATCTGTTCCATTCCAAACCTAAGGTCGAGGCGCTTCATGCCGGCCTTGAATGTGGACTGTTCCTGGAGAAGATGCCTAATCTCGATATGGTAAGTTTCGGTCCGACACTGAAGGATATCCATTCTCCCAATGAGAAGGCAAATATCGCTTCGGTAGGGGAGTTCTGGAAACTTCTTACAGATATACTTCGCAAACTGGCGGAGGCGTGATGGTTGATAGTTAATAATTAATAATTAATACAGGGTTGGAGCGGTGCTCTAACCCTGATTCCTTTTCTATAGGGATTGTTAAACGGGAATTATTGCGATAGCTTCCTATAAACATATTGGGAGGAGGCGTTGTTATATTAAAAGAAAAGTTAAAGAAATAAAAAATGCTTAATTATCTATCGATCGGCGTGTTTATCGACGGTGGCTATTATGCCAAAGTCAATCGGGCTCTTAAAGCGCAAGAGCGTTCTATAATAAGAGTACGTGCGCTTTTTGATTTCATCAGTTCAACCATCGCTTATGCCGAAGATATTCATGTTTCTGATTGCCAGATAACGGAAGCCCACTATTTTCGTGGTAGATTCCGGGTGAAAGAAGCCTATGACAAACATCTCTTATATAATGAGCGTAAATTTGAGGATACACTCATAGAGAATGATGTGATATTCCACTACAAACATTTGCGCGAAGTGGATAGAGACGGACAGACAGAGGTTGTGGAGAAGGGTGTGGATGTTTGGTTCGCGCTTGAGGCATACGAACTTGCAACATTCCGTAAATTCGACTATGTGGTTCTGATCACCGGAGATGCCGACCATGAGATGCTGGTTAGGAAACTGAAGGCTCTTAAAATAAAGACAGTATTGCTTACATGGAATCTGACGGACGTAGATGCTACCTCTCCTTTGCTGCGCGATGAAGCTGGGCAGCATTGGGAGCTATCCATCATGACCGATGAGAATCCTCAGCTCAAACGCATGCTTCTTTATAAACTCCGCGAACCGGCTGTGACTCCGCTTGGTGATGAGTTTTGATTTCTCGTAATATTGCCAATAACTTAAAAATATATATTATGAAAACACTGAAGACCATTTGTATGACATTATTGTGTGTGGCTTTCGCTGCCTGCACAAATTCGAATCCCACTCCGGCGGAAGTTGCTGCCAAAATTGATTCGCATGAAGCATTGTCGGAAGTTGATTATGCAGTGATGATTGATTATTGCGGAGAATATGCCCGCAGTGCCCAGCAATATTTTGATATTATCAATGAGCAGCCAACAGATTCAACTGCCGAATATTCCCGTGCAGCCCAGGATCTCGCCAATCTTAAAGCCAATTCTCCCTATCTTGACATGTTCCGCACCGCTATCTATGCCGCTACAGACAAACAGATAGGAGATAAGAATATAAAGAAGGTGCAGGAATATCAGAAATATGAGGCATTCCCTTTGCCCGAAGGTTCCGGCCCGGATCTTACGATTCCCGATGAGATGGGAGTGATAGAGGATATGCCCGATACGGATACGACCGGTGTTATTGCAACCGGTGATGGCATCGTAGTTGATGAAAATGTGAAATAAATAACACTATTTGCCCAAATATATCAATATGATGGAGAGGTAGCTATCAAAAATAGCTGCCTTTCTTGCTTTTTAGGCATAAAATTGGTAATTTTGCCACTCAAAACATAAAATCATGCAAAATGGCCGGACGCGCTTCAATTGAAGCATCTAAGAGCAATCTGACAGTGACGTCGGAATTCTCGGAAAATTGTTTGACTTGCGGCCGTAGTAACTTCATATAACATATATCATATATTTATTATGTGTGGAATTGTAGGATATCTCGGCAACGGGAACGCTTATGATGTATTGATAAAAGGTCTCCATCGCTTGGAATACAGAGGTTATGACAGTGCTGGCATCGCATTAGTGTCGCCTGAGGGTAAACTCAGTGTGTTCAAAGCGAAGGGAAAGGTTGAGAATCTTGAATCGATCTGTAAAGACAAGGATATAGATTCGACTATCGGTATTGCTCACACCCGCTGGGCAACCCATGGAGAGCCTTCCGACTGCAACGCTCATCCCCATTACAGCGAGGATGGCAATCTTGCATTGGTTCACAATGGTACTATTGAGAATTATAAGCTTCTCAAAGATGCTCTTGAGGAACACGGATGCAAATTCCATTCGGAAACCGACACGGAAGTTCTTGTTCAGCTTATTGAATACATAAAACTTAAAAACAGCTGCACGCTTCTTGAAGCTGTGCGCGAGGCTCTACATCAGGTGGTTGGCGCTTATGCCATTGCTGTGGTTGAGAAGGATAATCCTGATACCATCATTGCTGCTCGCCAGAGCAGTCCGCTTGTGATAGGTATCGGAGAAAACGAAACATTCCTTGCATCGGATGCATCTCCCTTTGTGGAATACACCCAAGATGCCGTCTATTTGAAAGATGGAGAGATAGCAGTGATCAGGAGGGGAGAACCTTTGAAGATTTTCAATCTTGAGAATCGTGAAAGCAAGATTGATGTCAAGACGCTCGAGTTGTCGATATCTCAGCTTGAGAAAGGTGGCTACCCTTCGTTCATGTTGAAGGAGATCTTTGAGCAGCCAACAACCCTCCGCGAGTGCATTCGCGGACGCGTGGTAGAGAATGGCAAAAGAGTCATCATCAGTGGCGTTCGTGACAACAAAGATAAATTCAAGAATGCGAAACGCATTGTGATTGTAGCGTGCGGCACATCTTGGCATGCAGCTCTTATCGGTAAATATCTCATTCAGGAGATGTGTCATGTGCCGGTAGAGGTTGAATATGCAAGTGAATTCCGTTATTCCAATCCTGTTCTTGACAAAGATGACATTGTGATAGCGCTTTCACAGAGCGGTGAGACTGCTGATACGCTTGCTGCCGTGAAAATCGCCAGGAGCATGGGTGCGTTTGTGTTTGGTATCAGTAATGCTGTTGGCAGTTCAATTCCACGTGAAACCGACAGCGGCGCATACATTCATGTAGGTCCTGAGATAGGAGTGGCATCGACCAAGGCGTTTACCGGACAAGTGATGGTTCTGACGATGATTGCAATGGCGACGGCAGAACTCAGGGGCACATTGTCTTCTGACGAGATAGAAAGTCTGGGAAAAGTAATTCTCAAGATTCCAGAGCTGGTAGAGCATGTTCTTAAACTTAATGACAAAATAGAGCGTCTTTCGCTTATTTATACTTATGCACGCAACTTCCTCTATCTCGGACGCGGCTATAACTATCCTGTAGCTCTTGAAGGCGCTCTTAAGCTTAAGGAAATTTCATATATCCATGCCGAAGGTTATCCTGCGGCGGAAATGAAGCATGGTCCCATCGCTTTGATAGATGCCGAAATGCCATCTGTAATTGTGGCACCTCAGGATCATCTGTACGACAAGATTGTGAGCAATGTGCAGCAGGTTAAGGCACGCGGCGGTAATATTATCGCCATAGTTACCGAGGGCGACAGCGTGATCCGCAATATCGCCGATCATGTGCTTGAAGTGCCGGAAGTGCCGGAATGTCTGTCTCCCATCATTACGTCAATTCCACTTCAGCTCCTATCATATTACATAGCCATCAACAAAGGCAAAGATGTGGATATGCCTCGAAATCTTGCCAAATCCGTGACTGTGGAATAAGAAAAATAGGGATAAAATAAATTTTTAAGAAAATTTTTTACAGAAAATTTGGAGAGACTGAAAAATTGTTATAACTTTGCACTCGATTTCGTCTGAGTCCTGTTAGTGATGACTGATGAATCTCCAAATTGCCTCTTTAGCTCAGTTGGCCAG
>DAWBVG010000085.1:0-1823 GCA_052279865.1 Muribaculaceae bacterium | reverse complement strand
TCTCTGGTGCCTATGGAGGCACTGAGATACATCCATTATCTTTCTAAAGAGGGGTGGGTTGTAACCAATACGAATCCATTTGTGAATATCGACAACTATCCTGAGATGAAGGAGGTTGAATCAGAACTGGAGAACTGCGGCAATGTCGTTGCATTCAATATGGATGAGACAGCAAAAAGTCTGATGTCTCCAAGAAGTTCCAACATGGTGCTGTTGGGAGCTGCATCGCCTTTTATAGATATAAAGGTTGACGAGATCGAGACTGCCATAACCAATCTTTTTGCGAAAAAGGGTGAGAAGATTGTCAACAGCAATCTTGAGGCATTCCGTGCAGGAAGAAAATATACTGAAAACCTAATTAATTGACTTTATGTTTCCATTAAGCCAAGAAGCCATGGCGGCTGCTATCAGCAGATTGTCCATTATGGATTTATCTTCCGCCACAATTCGTCAGATTTGTTCACTCGCCAATGAACTTGAGAAAGACGCTCAAGACAGCATGGTGCATCTTGAAATCGGCAATCCCGGTCTTGGTGCAGAAAACATTGGAGTTGAGGCTGAAATAAAAGTTTTGCGTGAAGGTATTGCGAATAAATATCCCAATATTGCAGGTATCGCTCCCTTGAAACATGCTGCAAAAGAATTTGTGAAGGCATTTATGGATATCAACATTCCCGAAAAGGGTGTTGTGCCAACTGTGGGATCTATGCAGGCAAGTTTTACTCTAATGCTTCTTCTCGCGCAGAGAATACCCGGTAAAGACACAATGCTTTTTCTCAATCCGGGATTTCCCGCACAGCGCAATCAGGCAAAATTACTTGGAATAAAGGAAGCAGCCTTTGATATTTATTCTTATCGCGGAAAAGCTCTTGAAGAGAAACTCGAGAGTATTTTGAAAGAGGGTAATATCACCGGCATGATCTATAGCAATCCGAATAATCCTGCATGGACAAACCTTACTGAAGAGGAGCTGGAGATAATCGGGCGTCTGGCAACAAAATATGACGTCATTGTGCTTGAGGATCTTGCTTATTTCGGAATGGATTTTCGTAAAGACATAAGCACTCCTTGGGTTCCTCCATATGTGCCGACTGTTGCCAATTATACCGATAACTATATATTGATGCTTTCCGGTTCTAAGATCTTCAGCTATGCCGGTCAGCGAATCGCCGTGGTATGCATGAGTGAGAAGGTTTATGACCGCAAATATGAATTCTTCCAGAATTTCTATGAAATGCCTGCATTTGGCGATGCATATATTTATGGGGTTCTTTATTGCGCGTCATCGGGCACTGCTCATTCGGCTCAGTACGCTTTGTCGGCGATGATGGATGCCGCCGTCAGAGGAGAACTTAATTTTGTGGATCATTGTAGCGAGTATGCACGCCGGGCGGAAAAGACAAAAGAGATTTTCCTGCGAAACGGATTCCATATAGTGTATGAAATGGATGGCAATGAACCTATAGCCGACGGATTCTTCTTTACTGCCGGATATAAAGACATGAAGGCTGATGAGTTGCACAGAGAGCTTTTGCGTTATGGCGTTGCATCCATATCTTTGTATTCCACCGGTAGTACAAGAGACGGAGTAAGAGTCTGCGTCTCGATGATTCCGGACGAGGAAACTTTCAAACGTCTTGACACATTCCTATCAAGATTCAACAAAGATCATGAGTAATATTAAGTATATGACGGCGGCAGAAGCCGCAAAACTTATCGAGAGTGGAGACCACGTATACATACAGGGCTCCACCTCAATTCCCGAGGTGCTTGTCGATGCTATGGCAGACAGGGGACATGAATTGCATGATGTGACCGTGTAT
>DAWBVG010000084.1:0-2940 GCA_052279865.1 Muribaculaceae bacterium | reverse complement strand
GCAATAACTGGCACATCCACAAGTCAGAGAAGGGTGGCGGTCAGATGCTTGTCGGAGTTGCCGGACGAGGATGGTATCAGGAAGAAGGGAAACCCGCGGTTGAAATACTTCCTGGCACTGTGATCAACATTCCCGCCAATGTGAAGCACTGGCATGGCGCTGCCAAAGATTCCTGGTTCGCCCATCTGGCATTTTCCGTGCCCGGCGACAAGACAGAAAACATCTGGCTTGAACCTGTAACAGATGAGGAATACAACAAACTCAAGTAATGAACAATTTTAAGGGTGTTTCATTTGATGAGGAGGATTCATACACGCTCGATGATGCCCTTGAGGAGATAGGAAGAGGTGACGTTATCAGATATGATAGTGTGGAAGACTTCCTTAATCATCTCCGCCATGAAATACAAGATTGAAACGCCATCGTCATTCACGAAGGCTCTGAAACGTTGTATGATCAATACAGGTACCCATTCCGATTTATTCTGAACTTTACCGACTATATTAGCAATAAGAATTGACCCACAAAGATAGCCGTCCAAATCCTTGACGGCTATCTTTGTGACGTTTTCATAACGGACGATGGAATTTTTTTACGGGATTACCTCTTTCAAGTGAATCATGGTTTTTCCATTGTTGCGTTTGTGTGGCTGCAATGACGAAGGCGTTTTGTTGACGGAGCTTTAACAGAAGCCGTTCGCGGGCAAGAGTTTTGTTTTGCGATTGTGAACGTTGATCGGAGCATTTGACTGAGAGACGGGTGGGAGTGTGTATGGCTCTAACGGCTGTTTCGACCTTGTTGACATTCTGTCCTCCTTTTCCTCCAGAACGAGAGGTTTCATAAACGATGTCTGAGTCGTCAATTTGTGGTAGTTCTATTTCATCAAAAAAGTTGACACCAACAAACCAGTTGCTACGTTTATGACCCGGTCTGTATGGATTTTTTGTTGATCTCCACAGGATGGTGCCTTGCCATTCGTCTACAAGAGATTGTGGAATCGGATTTGTCGTAACGAACGTCATTGACATATAGCACCCAGCTGTTTTATTATGAAGCTCGTAGTCTGTAAGTTGCAGCGATGGTATTGCTTTTATGATTTCATGTGCCACCAGGGTAACTACACGTGCACATTCAACCGGACCTCTTCCGGCTGTGATTTGTATATATTGTTTCATTGTCCTTTGTCTTTTATGTTCAGTTTCGGTTTTATCGTTGAAATTATTTCTACGGTAGGTTTGATAAGTTCAAGTATTTCTTCTGTAGGTTTGTAAGCCATGGGAGATTCATCAAGCGTTGTTTCGCATATGGAAGTTGAAAAAATTCCTGACATGCATTTTTCAAAATCTCTCAAGACCAATTGCTTTTTCGCTTGTGAGCGACTCAACATACGTCCGGCTCCGTGGGGCGCGGAATTCAACCACTTCCCGTTGCCTTTGCCTATGCATATGGCTATTCCATCGCGCATGTTAAATGGAATAGCGACTTTCCGACCTACAGAAGCATCAATTGCTCCTTTCCTTAACATCGGTTGCTCATCGGTCACTGATATATAATTATGGGTTGTGAATATGGATTCGGAGCACTTTGCCTTGCACAACTTTTTGAGAATTGCAAATATCCGGTCACGTATTATTTGATGATTATACAGTGCATAAGCCTGAGCTATGACCATATCCGAAAGATAACCCTTTAAGGAATCTCCCCAAAGAAATCCTATGTATTTGGCGCGTTTGGGATTTTGAGCTATGTTATGCCAGTGGTTTGCTACCTTTACGCCGAGATTACGGGAGCCGCAATGGATCGTCAGCCAGTCTTCGCCTGAGGTTTCATCCTCGCCGTACTCAATAAAATGGTTGCCGCCGCCGAGGGTGCCGATACTCTTATAAAATATACCTTCCTGCAATTTTATTCGGCGACAGAAATCGGTGATGAATCGCATATCGATTCGCGTAGCTTCGTTTATCAGCTCAGAAGCGGCGGAACGTGCTTTCTGGTACTGCGAATTAAGGAAACGAAACAACTCCTTTTCGTTTAGCGAGTTCTTTGCGCAGATTTCCGTGCCGATTGGAATCGCCTCCCGGATACGATGGTCCAGAATAGGAAAATCCTCTTGGTTGACCGGGATCGATAGTCGGTGCATGGAAATAGTGCATCCGATGTCAACGCCGACATGATCGGGATTGACATACATTCCAATGGGATATGCAGTGCCGACATTGCAGTTGTTTCCGGCGTGAACGTCGGGCATCTGAACTATCGAGACATCCTCCATCACGGGATTGTCGCAAAGTTCCTTGAGCCAGTCCAGAGCCGACTCTTCAATATTTTCGGTGAAAATCTCAGCCGATGTCATTTTACCTTCTACTATCATACTATTCTATTTTGACTGCAAGATTGAGAAGTTGGTGCGCAACTGATTTGCGCAGCATGAGAAAAATGGCTATTTTTGTAAAAAATATATCCCATGCCACTGAACAGAGCCACACTGATACGGATTTCAACAATCGACAAATGTTTGCAGAACCATTATCGTCGCTGGACGATAAACGATCTCCTTGACGCTTGCACTGATGCGCTGGCTGAATTTGAGGGGCGAAGTAATCCGGTAAGCCGGCGCACATTTCAGAATGACCTCGCACTGATGCGCAGTGACCGACTTGGATATAACGCCCCGATTGTTGTGCGCGACAATAAGTATTACGAATATGAAGACCCGGATTACAGCATCACTCATCTGCCGCTAAATGACGAAGGTCTGGATGCCCTAAATTCCGCTCTTGATATTCTCCGACAGCTTCAGTGTTTTCCTCAGCTTGCCTCATCAATCGACACGATCAGTAAGCTCAACGAACAGATTTCCCGGCAGACAGGTGCATCGGTTCCTGCAATGGATATGGAGCATGTTGCGGGTTATAAAGGAGCCCAATTCATTGGTGTGAT
>DAWBVG010000083.1:0-12565 GCA_052279865.1 Muribaculaceae bacterium | reverse complement strand
CTCAAAGAAGGAGGAATTTATAAAGGGAGAAGAGAACATAACCTACCTCCCTTCATTTCGTGCAACAGGAGTGAGGAGCGAAAACGGCAAGATCTCACATGTTGTGATAGAGAGTATTGAAAATGCCGGAGAGTTGCTGCTTCGCGCGCCCCTTTTCGCGGATTGCACCGGCGATGGCACTGTAGGGTATCTTGCGGGCGCAGATTATCGTATGGGGCGCGAGGCAAGGGATGAGTTTGGAGAGAGCCTTGCTCCCGCATCGGCAGACTCAATAGTGATGGGAACGTCAGTGCAGTGGTATTCCGTAAAAGATAATGGATCGAAAAAAAGCAAGTTTCCTGAATTCCGATATGGTATCAACTTTAATGACTCAACCTGCGAAAGAGTGAAGAAAGGCGACTGGCAATGGGAAACCGGCATGAACCGGAATCAGTTGACCGAAGCCGAGCGAGTTAGGGATTATGGTTTGGCAGTGGTGTATGCCAACTGGAGTTACCTTAAAAACAATCTCAAGGATTCTGAATATGCTGACCGGTCGCTGGGTTGGGTGGCATATATCGGAGGAAAAAGGGAATCGCGTCGACTTCTCGGCGATTATATTCTGAAGCAAGACGATATCGACAAGGACGTATGTCATGAGGATGCCTCTTTTGCAACAAGTTGGAGCATCGACCTTCATTTCCCCGACACAATAAACTCACGGCGTTTTCCCGGCGAGGAGTTTAAGGCGCAGACGGTGCATCGTTGCATCTATCCCTATGCTGTGCCTTACAGGTGTCTCTATTCGCGCAATGTCGACAATCTCTTCATGGCGGGACGCGATATCAGTGTTACGCATGTAGCGTTGGGGACAGTGCGTGTGATGCGCACCACCGGGATGATGGGAGAGGTTGTTGGCATGGCGGCGTCATTATGCCATAAATACAACACGTTGCCTCGCGGTGTATATCAGCAATATCTTCCTGAATTGAAATCCATGATGCAGGCGGGTGCCGGTAAAGATGCTTCCACACTTCCGGATAACCAGAATTTCAATCGAGCCAAACGATTGTTACCGGTTCCGAGAGCTTTCCTCAACTCCGAAACTGCGGGAGAAACCGACATTGCGGAGTAAACCCTCGATTCCCGCGCGGCTCAAGGGGGATGAAGGCAGCAGCGAGCGCAAATCTTCCTCATCCTTGAGTGCCACGATGTCGGAGGGTGTTATTGAGAGCATTCTCTCGGAAGGGTAGAATGCTTGAATTGGTGAGGATGACACTCCGCGGTTGTGAGGGCACACCCGCAGACAGATGTCACAGCCGTAGATGGTGTTGCGACCTTCTGCGGTCAGCATTGTCGTTATTGACTCCGGAAGAGTCCACTCGCCCCGATGTTCGATGGTAAGATAAGATATGCAGCGTCGGCAATCTATGGTGCCGTTTTCTCCGATGGCATTGCCGGGGCACGCGCGGCGACATGCCCCGCAATGTCCGCAATCACCCGCGGCAGGAGCGTCAGGAGTGATTTCAAGGTCGGTGATTATTTCCACAAGAAAGATGAAGTTTCCGAATTTCGGGATAATCAACGCACCGTTATCGCCTTTTATTCCGATACCGGCTTTCTGTGCCCAGTATCGTTCAAGAATCGGTGCGGAATCCACGCAGATGCGGAAATGCGCTTCAGGAAATTTACCCGAGATTTCTCTGACAGCAGGTTTGAGGAGTCGCCGGAGTTCCTTATGATAGTCCTTGCCATAGGCATAGGCGGCAATAGTGCCCGAATCTTTGTGTCTCCACTTTGGCGGATTATAGGAGAATGCGAGAGAAATCACGGTTTTGGCGCCTTCAAGTAGAAAGCGAGGATCGCGGCGCAGATCAGGATAATTGTGCATATATCTCATCCCCGCATTGTCACCGCGCGAGAGCCATTCGCCGAATCTATCCCATTCCTGAGAGTCGACGGGTTTGGCTTTTGCAAAGCCTACAGCGCAAGCCCCCGAAGCTGTCAGTATGCTCCGAATCTCCTCCTTCAGCGTCCCGGTGATATATGCCTCTCCATCTTTCATATGGATGTAAAGTTAATAAATTCTTTTCAATCCATATAAGTAAGTATTGAAAATTGGTTTATAATAAGTAAATGTATTGCTTATTTAAATTTTGAATCTTTTGGATGCTTTCCTCATTTCTCATCAGTCACATAGCCCGCTATGCTCCTTCTTCGAAATCAGGAAATCATCTCAAAATCTCCTAAAATTTAATATAAGCTAATTTCCAACACTTACTTAAAATCAAATTTCTCCAATCACAAAGTTACAAAATATTAACCACACATAAAAATAACACAGCATCTGATTTCATAAACTTATAATAAAAGGCACCCTCGGCAGAGATGTCGAGGGTGAGAAATAGTGTGGCTAAAAATTGCAACGGTATGTTTTATAAGTCGTGATGATAGTCGGTTTCGAGAAAATCATAGCCGGAATCTAATATTTTGCGAAATTGCTCTTGTAATCTTGCGCGGGTGGTTTCCTCTCCGTTAACGAATATTTTTGCATTCGGAGGAAGATTGCCTCCTGCCAGATCAGCAAGCGGATCCTGGAGATGACGGAATTTTCCGCGGAGGTATTTAATGCGGTCTTCTTTGTGATACCAGTCATCTCTCTGCATGCCGGGAATATCAACATCCGTCATTTCAACGCCATTGGCGATGAATGAATGTATTCCCGCAGATTCAGTTGCCTCCAGAATTAAACCGGGCACTCCTCCAAATTTCCAAGGACCGTCATGAACCGGTATCTCAGGAGCGAACCAGACCGTCCAGTTACGTCCGTGATAAGAAGAACGAGCCATCACGCATTCGTAATCCAGCACAGTTTTTGTTGAATCACTCTCAATCTCCCATTGCATTTCACTGAATGGCTCTTTATATACGGCAAATTGATCACTGTAATCATCATAGACAGTTTTCTCCTGTTTGCTGAAATCCTTGAAGATATACATACTTACCGAACGGTTGGGAACCTCAGAACCTCGTCCCGACTCCATCAATTGTGCCGCCATACTTCCGTAGGCTTTGCATGCGGCATCATCTTTTGAATTAATGTCCATCCATAGTGCCGTGGGGTTATAAAACATGGACTCTTGCTCACCGCTCAACAGTATATATTCATCCTTTCGGATATCACCATTCATTTTTACTACATAGTCATATCCGACCTTTATCTGCGCCTTTTGAGCAAATAATGGTGAAAAAGATAAGAATGCAATTAGAAACAATAAATATCTACTCATGTTTATAGGTTTTAAAGCAAAAATAGATAAAATCTGCTAATATACTCTCAACATTTGTTGAGAAATGATGCAACTCTGTTATTTTTTACAAAAATTATTTAGTAGCACATATGGTTGCCTTTGCCATATGTGCGTTCGATTTTGAACCGACATCCTTCGTCGATCAGGCATTCTATGATTTCTTTGAAGCAATTCCTGACGTCTGTAAATGTTGGATTGATGATTGCATCCCAGTCCTCCATGCATTCTCCGATGAATTTCGGAAGCTGATGATGCTTCACACGATGATGCCGCGCCATTTTTTGAGAATCTTCAAGATTCACGACCGCTGCAGTAGAGCAATTATATTCCGGTTCTTCATAGTCAAGGAGATCCATGCAGACTACGAGTTGTCCCGATAGGTTGAAACCGACAATTATCTCCATTATGATGGGCTGGTCATCATCTGAATTCAATATATGACAGCAGGGTAAATACAAGCTGTCGCTGATATGTTTTCCCATATTGATTGAAAGATTAAGCCCGAAACCATTGCTTGGGTTTCGGGCGTGGTTTTAGTAAGTTGATGTTATAAAATAAATCCTATGCGTTGGCGCGATGCACTTGGTTTTCCTGCGGATGCAGGTATATCTGTCGCTCGTATTTCGGTAAGGGAAGTCTCATCATCAAGTCCCTCATTTGTGACTCTAACTGCCATTGACGGCAGAATTTCTGTCTGAATCATGTTTATGACATGACGTGCGTTGCCAAAGCTTTTATCACGATGGACATAGTCTGCATTGAGTCGTTCTGTCAATGCTTGTCGAGCATCCGTAGAGAGTGTATAGTTGTTTTGGATGAGATAATTCTCTGCAATCTCCATAAGTTCTGGTTCTGTGAAATCATCGAAGATGTATATATTGGAATCGGGAATGCGAGACTTAAATCCGGGATTCATTTCGAACATCCGCTTCATCTTGTCTGAATATCCGGCAAGAATCAGCATCCAGTCGCGGTTGGTGTCATCGGCTAACACAGTAAGCAACGTTTCAATGACAAATTTCCCCGGATCGCGAGAGTCGTTGGGCTGAAATAGTTGATATGCTTCGTCGATGAACAGTATGCCTCCTTGTGCTTCTTCAATGGCACTCAGTGTTTTTTCGGATTCGGAGTTGTAATTTTGTCCGAGCAAAGTGGCTCTTTCACGTATTACAACATGACCTTTGGAGAGAACTCCTGCACGATGAAGCATCATTCCAATCATCTTTGCGACTGTAGTCTTGCCAGTGCCCGGAGAACCGAGGAACATGGCGTGCAGAGGAGTGGATGTTGTCGGGAGTCCCTTGTCGGAGCGCATCTTGTTGAAGCGCACAACGCGCTCGTAAACCGCGAGTTTCTCTTTCACGGAACGAAGCCCGGTCAAGGTGTCCCAGGAAATTAGGGTGGAGTTATTATGACTGGATTCATTCTGGATATCTGAGTCTGACTCATGAAGACCACCATCCAATTCTGATTCAGATTTTCCTTTTTCCTCAGCGATGAATTTGTCAAGCATTATGTCAAATTCATCGGGTTCCGACAGCATACAATCTTCTGCGCGGGGCAGGCTGGTGCCCCATCGTTCGATGGCTGCGTTCTGGGAATATTCATCAAGTGGTTCTATATATTTGCCATACCATTTACCACGTTTGTCATCAACGTTTGTGTTAAACGCGAATCCGGCAATGGGATATTCCATGCACAATAGCTCGGCATAGAATACTCCGTTACGGTCGAAGGATGTCATGAAGGGATATTCCACATACCAGAGATTCTCTTTGTAATCATCTTTGCTAAGGCATTTAGGTTCCCTAAACTGCACCATAGTCTCCTGACCATCGGGAAAGTATAGACGTAACTCAAGTTCCGGCATTACCGAGGGCAACAAGTAGCCAAGTTTATGCTCAATATTGAACCTCACATAGTAAGGCTGCCCCTCTTCGGTTTTAATAGTCTTATACAAATCACTCTCCCAAGCCGGTCGAAGTCCTCCGTCGCAGATTTCATACCATTCCGCGGGATGCGGGCATTTGTTTGGGTCTATAAGACGGAATGCCTTTTCTGTAAGGGTTTGCGATGCAATTGGATCGCTTATCACAAGCTTGTAGGTGTGACCCGCGACAATGTCATCGGCAGAGAAATTTACATACGTCTCCTTGAAGCATTCCTGTTTGCGCAGATTTAGTTTCAAGAACTGAGAAGCAACTTCGCAACGCGTTGTTACATCCACAAGAATTAATTCTATATTACGGCGTACACCGCTTTCGAAACGCTCGTTGGAGACTGCAATTTTAACAGCGATTCCTCCAAAAGTGGCATCTGCTATGAAATCGCTGCGATCATCGAATTGGAGTTGACTTATAGAAACCAGATCGTCATACTGGTCTTTCTCATAGGTATAGAATTGTATCATACCTACTTTTATTGGGGATTTACTTTTCATATTCATACAATTTAAGAGGGATGGTTTTAGAAACCACCCGGTTAATACTTCATTTTACTAATCTCAACCGGAGGCCTACCTCCGGACCCATCACCAGCATGTCAATGTGCTCTTTGCTCCCGACTGCTGTGATACGAATACGTTTGGACGCACCACGGGCTGTCAGGGCATTTCTGCGGTTGAAAAATGTTGGTGGAAAAAACTATGCGCACCTCATATCCGCGCTGCCGGGAGGGGCAGCACCGCCGAACTTGCTGTTGTTGAGATGTAGATGCTTCATAGCTAAAAATGAAGTAATTAAATTGTATGAAATGAGTCGCGCCACAAATGGCTTTTACCCATTATGGCGCAAAGATAACGATAAATCTCGATTATTTCAAATTTTTACTATATTTTGGGGAAAATATTGGTAAAAACATTGGAGCCGAATCACGTCGACGCACCGCTGAACTTGAAAAGCAACTTGAATCTACCGGACAGAAACTCGCCGACAAACGCGACAAGCTAAAGACCGCCGACCGGCAACTTGCCGAGCTTCAGGATGAACTTGATGCACTCAGAGAGAAACGCGATAATGCTCAAAAGAATTTTCACGAGTTCACGGAAAAGAATTAGGAGCAGGTACGTATGAGGCTGACCGATGCCGTCTTTGCCAGAATGGTTGTTGATGTACGTTCACTGCTGGACGCTATATCGTCGGAACTGAAAGCCGATATTGACGGCGACTTTCTCACAGCAATAGCTGAGCAACCCAACGAGATTTTAAAGTGTGCAATGTATCTTTTCCTCTGCTATCTCGATGGCGCAACCCAATTCGCCCAGTCATGCGGAGGCAGTGGTGGCGACACATCGCTCCCTTGGGGTCGCAAGGATGATGAAGACGACCGCCGCGTCGCCTACCGCTGCATGATGCAAGCCCACCGAATGATGAAATCATCTCAGCCCAAACGAGGCATAGGCAGCAGGTGATAATTTGCTACTTTATGTTATTAATACTTTGGTTCAAACGCTAAGTTTATTAGCCGTTTTTATAGCCTGAGTAGAGCGTTAGAACGGAAGTACGCTTAACTGGCTAAATCTATCTTTGAGTATTCTCAGAAATGCCGAGTTTCGAGCATTGGCATCCTCTATAATTGATTTATAATCCAATATGTATGAGTGTTGAATAACACCAACCTCGTCTTGTAAGTTACGGAAAACTGGTTTTACTTTATAATAAACATTCCCATGAGAGAACAACGGCTTATATTCATTATTTTTTAGATGCATTCGATATTCATCGGTCATCTCAACAATACCATAATACCAAGCACGTTGAATTCGATTCCCATAATGTTCAGAAAGTAACTGAGTACGTTTATCCAATTGAAGCTCAACGATTGAGTTCATTTCTGGAGTTAATCCTAATCTTTTCAATTCGACAATCACCATGTCAAACTTTTCTCCATCTTCATTTGGATCACGTGAGAAAAAAATGGCAATGTCAGGCCGATCATCATCTCCATTATTTGCTGAAATCGGATTGAGATGTCCAATAACTTTTTTCATATCAGCCTCACTAAGAACATGCTCATAAGTCATGAACTTGTCATCAAGAACCCAAAGGTTATTTATGTATGCATCCTTTTCAAATTCGTTTCCTGAAAAAGTGTGAAACCGAGGTGTCAACAAATTATGTAAATCTACTTCTAATGCTGACTTATCAAGCTTTAGCATTTTCTCAATCAATTTTTGCCGATAGAGAATATATGCAGCCAAGGTCCTACTTGAAAACTCAATTGATTTTTCGAGTTGATCGTCAGTCAACTCAGAAGCACCAAGTAATTCGCGCTCTGTCTTAAAAAACTTGTCTTGCGCTTGTTTTATTGTCTCATAATGCGGAACATATCCAATCGATTGTTCATCAATCATGCCGATAAGATGTGGGAACCGCTCTTGGATATATGTATATTGTCTTTTGTTTGATTCAGCGATTTCTGAAACCTCACGTGTTATGATATTAAAAACAGCCGTTTTGAAAAAGTTAATAAGCTCTTTTTGTGTAGTTTCTGCCAATTTTATAGATTGACGGGAACCATCTGTTGTTCCTTGCAATGATGAAGATCTTAACAAGAAAATCATGTTATACTTTTCGGGCATACGGGATCCCGATAACAAATCAACAGGGAAACAACGACCATCTATAGACAGAGCCGTAATAAAGGTATTCTTACCGTCTTCAAAAAGATTGTCTTGAATATCGGAAATGTGATAATATACTTCTAAGGAATCGAAGATATCTATTGCTCCGTCAATAGGCTCTACCTTAAAATTTGGTAACGTGGAACAATCAAATTCTTCCGTCTCAGTTTTTCCATTTATCGTTGAACTGATATTAACAGTTATATTCTTCTTGTTGAGTTTAGCCTCATAAAAACGCATAATGAAGTTCTCAAGAAGAACTCGCTTAATATAGGAACTCTTAATGTTGATGTTCTTGCTTAGCTTATCTCCGTTAAATCCAAAAAGTATAAATTTAGAACCACTTTTTTTACGGGAAACTATTTCAACTTTATCAGATTTACCATCAAAGTCATCAGTAAACTCAAAAGTTCGCTTCTTCCCCTTATCATAGAAACTAATGATACTTACCTTATCAAAATAACATAGATAAACCAAGCGTCCCAATCCTTTATGGGTCTTTTCTTCGACATCTAATAATTTGGAAAACTTAGAGTATCGCTTGTCAGTAAAGCCTTCCCCATTGTCTTCTATTGTAATTTTCAAATTCTGTAAATTGGAGTAATCATCCAACTCAACGGAGACATTGAATTGGGTTGCATTGGCATCCAAAGCATTGGCAAATGCTTCCATATAAATCATCTCAAAAGAGGATTTTGAGAAGAATATTTTTATTGCCTGATTGACATTAACTTCCATTATATCAGAATTAAAGTGTTGATATTAATGAAGTGCGACGGGAATCACACTCCATAGTCACATGGTATCCAGTGCAAAGTTAATCATTATTTCCGTAATTCGCTATGCCAATTCGGAAAAATTCAGTAAATTTGCGTCTGATTCAATTTCAACTACAATGGAAAGAGATTACAACAGAATAAAAGTAGTATTAGCAGAAAAGAAGAGGACAAACAAATGGCTGGCTGAGCAATTAGGCAAAGACCCGGCAACGGTCTCTAAATGGTGTACCAATTCCGCCCAGCCCGGTGTTGAAACCTTATTTTCTATTGCTAAATGTCTTGAAGTAAAGGTTAAAGACTTGCTTAATGATCCTGTTCAGGTCTCCGATTAACGATAATAATTATTTTGGCAACGAATAAAAACGCTCGGCTACGTTACGAAGCTCTTGACAAGTGCCTGAGTAACTTTTCCCGCAAGTTCTATATAGAGGACTTGGAGCAGGCTTGTTGCGATTATCTTACGAGGGAACTTAGCAAATATACCACTGTTTGCAGACGCCAAATTTATGCCGACTTGAAAGAAATGGAAATTTCGCCGTCCATGCATGCCCCTATTAAGGCATATCAGGATGGTCAGAGAAAATATTACCGTTATACACAAGAGGGATTTTCTATCTTTGATTTGACGGACGACGAGTTGACTGGGCTTGAAGCGACAGTAAACATGCTGTCTTCATTCCGTGGAATGCCACAGTTTGATTGGATGACTGATATCATCCGCAAACTGAAGAAGAAATATAAGGTTTCGAAATCTCAAAGAAATATTTTATCATTCGATTCCAACGTTGATCTTCGAGGAATTGACCGGTTTAAGGAATTGTTCAATTACATTGTTAACGAACAGCCTATCTGCATCACATACGAACCTTTCGGGAAGGAGCCTTTTGATGCTGAAATTCATCCGTATTTCCTTAAGCAGTATAACAATCGTTGGTTTCTACTCGGATTCAATCCTGAATATAAGGATATTTCCGTTTTCGCACTTGATAGAATCAAAAGTGTCAAATCTATAAACGTCAAGTTTATAGCTGATACTATCATTGAGGACCCATTTGATTATTTCTTTGATGTAATTGGAACTACCATCCCTAATCATGGAGAGGTCGAAAAGGTTGTTCTAAGATTTTCACCCAAACGTTACCAATATGTGTCTGCAAAACCAATTCATTATACACAAAAGACCGATGATTTAAACCATACCATTACAATAGAAGTAATTCCTAACAAGGAGCTGGAAGCCATTATACTTGGTTTTGGCAGAGACGTAGAGGTGCTTGAACCTGAGCATCTGCGCAATGAAATTATCGAGATTATAACAGAGAGTTGTGAGAAATATGGACTTTTGAAGAATGACTGCAAAAGTCCACTGTAAATTTGCAGCATCAAAACGAAACAAATACTTTTTAAGCTTATGCTCAACACCAACTCTACTTCCGCAGCCCAGTCTCTCAACATCGCCAACGTTCTTCTTTCCGCCAAATGGCAGAAGGTTGCAGACGCTGACTATGGTCACGTTTTTACCCCTGACTATTTTGCATCGGGTTGGGATTCAATCTATATCAATCCCTCTGACCTTAAATTTGAAAGTGTGTCAAAGGGCATGAGGAAGTTGGTTGCACCAACACTTCTGATTACTTCTGAAAAGTCCCAAATGGTGTATGTTCTCGCCTCTGAGGATATGCCCGTGTATATTCAGAGTGAATACAAGAAGGACAAGGATCTCGGATATATTATGGCATTTGTTATATCTCCTGAAGTTTCTCCAGAGTATATGTTCTACGCCTGCAAGTTCAATCTTTGGGAACGACTGCTTAGGAACCGCATAGGCACCGATGACTGTTGTCATTCATGGAGCGATGTTGGTATTGTTGGCTATGACCCAGTATGTGGTGAAATTAAGATTATCCCAGAGGATATTATACGCAGCCTCGGTGAAATTTCAATTCATTCGATAGCCCAGCAAAAAGAACTCATCGCATCCGTGAAGACGCAAGAAGCCCAGATCGAGCAGCTGCGATTCAATGTGACAGATTTGGTGAACCGATACTTGATGTTCATACACCCAGAAAGTCTTTTATGGCGGAATGGACTCGGACTTCTTGCAGAAACATATCGTATTGCTGCCGGAAATAGGGCTAAGCCTGAAGTGCTGAACATACTTAGCGAATATGAGTACAAGAAAGATGTTCTCTCACAAGAGGAACTTGCATATCTTTCCAAGCATCTTAATGAGGTGTTTGCACTGGTAATATCCTCCAATGGCATTACTTTCCATCCTTCTGATGGCTTTGTGCAGCCTCAAGAAGTCACTGACTTCATGTGCAAGATGGCATCGTTCCCTGAGAACGTCACCGTCTATAATCCATTTGCCGGGGCTGATTCATACGCCATTGCGCTTCCGAATCCCGTGGTCGGTGAAGAAATCAATCGTACTACATGGGCTCTCGGACAGATTCGATTGTTTGCCAACTTCGCTGAAAAACGTGCTGATATTACACTGGGAGATTCGTTTGAATCAATGCGGTCAAACGAAAAGTTCTCGGCAATCATCTCGTCCCCGGTCTATCTCATGGATGAGGGACATGAAATATCCGATGTTGTCAGGATGCTCTATGGCAAACTGGAGGATGGAGGCAAACTTGCATGTATTGTTTCTGCAAATTTCCTCTTCCGCAAGGACAACAAAGTGCGCACTGTCCGTGAGTCTTTAATCAAGGACAAAGCTATCGCTTCGGTTGTGATGCTCCCATCTAATATCTTCACAGGTTCTTCTATCGCCCAAGCCGCTATTGTGCTTACTAAGGGCATGAAGAATGACGAAATCCACTTTGGTGATGCAAGTGGACACACTCGCTTTGCGAAAAGTGTCTATCGCGCCACAACCTTTGATTTGGAAAGCTTCATGGATGCTTTCAAATCAGACATCGAAGATACCCAAGAAGGATATGAGCCTTGCGAAGACCAGACAGGAGTTGCTGTATCTTACGCGAAACTCGTCGGCTCCGACCTCACCCCGTCGCTTTATCTCGCACCGAAGCCTGAAAATGGCATTCCTCTTTCTGACCTTGTAGAAGAGGTTACGGAACTACGCGGCAAAGATATTTCTGCTGAATACTTTCTCACCGGTTCATCTATTCCGGCGGCAATGCACCGTAAACCATTCGTTCCTGTAAAGGTTGAAGACGGGAAAGTGGCAACTGCAAAAAAACACGTGCAAGTGCCTGAAAACGCCGTTATACTTGCTATCGTAAGCGGCAATATTCGCACTGTCTATACAGAAGGGTTCACCGGAAAAATAGCTTTCCCTGCTGGATTCGTAAAGGTTCTTAAACCCATCGAAGGTATCAGCGCAAAATATCTTGCTGCTGTACTATCTACTAAGATAGTTGCAGACCAAATCAAGGCTCAGACGGTTGGCGTCACTATTCCCCGTTTAAACAAGTTAGATCTCGGTCAGATTATAGTCCCGCTGCACAGCAGTGTTGAGGAACGGCAGCAACTCATATCCGAAGTTTTGTCTTCTGAAATGAGTGACTTGGAAAGTGAGCTACAAGAGACATTGGATTCACAGAAACGTGAGGTGCGAAGCACTCGTCATGCAATGATTCAGACATTATCTGCGCTCTCCTCCAATTGGGAACAGCTGAAAATGTATGCAGAACTGCATGAAGAAGGCATCAAGCTTTCCGATACCGTTGGCCGCATCAATCCGATTTCTGTCAAAGACTTGATGGGAAGTATTGGCTATGCCATGTCTACCCTCCAAAGACAGGTGGAATCTCTGCGCTTTGAAAAGCCTGACTGGGGCAAGGATGCCGAAATCAATCCGTACAAATTCATCAACGACTATATTGCCGCTCATTCTACCCCCGCGG
>DAWBVG010000082.1:0-8967 GCA_052279865.1 Muribaculaceae bacterium | reverse complement strand
CGGTTGAGGAGATAGAAAAAGATGGTTTTGATGTGGATGTAAGAATCCCTCTGCCGCTTGACGATGATTCCTCAAGAGGAACTGTCAAGGCGATGAGTGTAGCGATGGATGGTTTTGCAGATGCTTTCGCCTCTTTGAATCCGGATATGATACTTATTCTCGGAGATCGCTACGAGATGCTTGCCGCCGCTTCTGCCGCCGCAATATTCGGTATTCCGGTTGCTCATCTTCATGGAGGCGAAATAACGGAGGGGGCATATGACGATTTCATCCGACATGCTATTACCAAACTTTCCACATATCATTTCACGGCAACGGAGGAGTATCGCCGACGCGTGATTCAGATGGGGGAGGAGCCCGAACGGGTATTTAATGTCGGGAGTGCGGCAGTAGATGCTATTTCCCGTTTCAAGCCGATGAGCAAAGAAGCGTTGGTGCAAAGTCTTGGGGTGAAACTTGCAGATGGATTCATAGTAGTGACATTCCATCCGGTCACGATGCAGCCCGGTGAGGCAGTAGGGCAGACTTGCGCGTTGCTGGAGGCTCTTGACGAAACAGTAATTGCCGGGAGGAAAGAGAATGAAGTATGTGTGATTTTCACTATGCCTAATTCCGATGCTGAGGGGAGAGCTGTGGCGGAAATGACGGAGAAGTGGTGTGCCGCAAGTCACGGCAGGGCTTTAGCTGTAAAATCGCTGGGAAGAGTAAGGTATTATTCCGCTCTTGCGAATGCTGCAGCAGTTGTGGGAAATTCATCAAGTGGACTTATAGAGGCTCCCTCTTTCGGGATTCCGACACTAAATATAGGCGACCGACAGAAAGGGAGAGCCAGAGGCAACACAGTGTTTGAATGCACACCTCAGAAAGAGGAAATATCCGCTGCTCTCCGGCATATCCTTTCGCCTGAAGTCAGGGAACAATGTCAAACCGCAGGTATAAATCCTTACCATAAAGAGGGAAGTGTCGAGCACATTCATAGAATACTTCTCACCCTCCATCCAACACGCTTTAAACCGAAACACTTCTTTGACCTTAACTTTTAAACACTTTTAAAGAAATAAATTGTAAAAATAGAATTGGCATGCCGCAAAGAGGCCTGCCAATTTTTTTTCTTCCTATGGAATAAAAATGATCAAAGTGATATGGATATGGTCGGGAAAACTAAAATAATGTTATAAATAAGAGAAAATATAGAAAAAGTGATAATAAATGTATAAATTGTTGTAAAAATTGTGTATTTTTGTTGCGTGAAGGGAATCATTATATGGGGATTTAAATCTTAAGGTAAGGTCAAAAATTTCAATCAAGACAAGTATTATTCTATAATACTATTTTTTAAACAATTAAACAACAATAATTTATGCAGAAACTTCTTAGATGCGTGATGCTTGCGATCGTGATGATCGCAGCAGGCGTTGCGCAAGGAGCAGACGCGGGAACAGCACCCAAGAAGGGGCAGATCCGTGTTAAGCTGCAACCTGAAGTGGCTCTGAAGGTGGGGCATACCCCCTTGATGCAGTCGCGCGGTGTAGTGACAACGGGTATCACTCCTCTCGACAGGGCAGCCCGCGATGTGAAAGCGGTCAGCATCCGTCCGATGCTCCCTTATGTGGCGAAATTCGCGCGACAGAGAGCAAAGTACGGTCTTGACCGTTGGTATGTGGTAAGTTTCGATGAATCCGTTTCTCCGGAGGAGGCGCGTAAAGTATTCGCGCAAACTGCCGGCGTGGAGCGTTCGGAGGTAGTGGTGCCAATGTCGCTTCAGGAGGGAAACAAGGGGTTCCGAAAACTTGACCGGTCAGCATCAGTCAAAGCGGCGGCAGCAATGCCCTTCAATGATCCTTACCTTCCAAACCAGTGGCATTACCAGAATTTCGGTAATATCCCTTATAGCGTGGAAGGTGCTGATATCAATCTTTTTGATGCGTGGAAATCCACTACCGGTAAGAACGATGTGCTTGTTGCAATTATCGACGGTGGCGTGGATTATACGCATGAAGATCTTGCGGCAAACATGTATGTAAATGAGGCTGAGCTTAACGGCAAGGACGGTGTAGACGATGACGGCAACGGATATCCCGATGATATCTATGGCTGGAATTTCTGTACCGGCGAGCCCAAGATTTATCCTCATTCGCACGGAACACACGTTGCCGGCACCGTAGCTGCGGTGAACAACAACGGAATCGGTGTCGGTGGAGTCGCAGGTGGTGATGGAACTCCCGGTTCGGGTATCCGTATGATTTCTTGTCAGGTGTTTGATTCACGTTCAGGCACAGCCGAAGGTGATTTCGCAGCAGCTATAGTATATGCTGCCGAGAAGGGTGCTACCATCGCACAGTGTTCATGGGGCTGGAACGCCGATGGATATTATGAGCAGGCAGTGCTTGATGCCATAGACTATTTCACGTCGGAAGCCCGTTCAGACAAGATGACCGGTGGATTGTGTATATTCGCAGCCGGTAATGAGGGGCAGACAGGCATGTATTATCCTGCCGCCTACGATAAGGTTATAGGCGTGACAGCGATGACATCCGAACTTACCCCCGCATCTTATTCATGTAACGGACCGTGGGCTGACATTGTGGCTCCCGGTGGTCTTCTTGATTACGGTTCTGCTCAGGGTGTGCTGTCAACACTCCCCGGCAATGAGTACGGATATAATGAAGGAACCTCGATGGCGACTCCTCACGTATCGGGTGTGGCTGCGCTTGTGCTTTCTAAGTATGGCTCGCCGACATTCCTTAACGAAACATTGCGCACACAGCTGTTGACATCTGTGAATGATTTCTACGGCTATGGAAACAATAGTGCCGTTACTGGTCTTTTCGGAAGCGGTTATCTTGATGCCGCCAAAGCGGTCAACATGAACCAGAGCGGTGCACCGGAAGCCGTGGCTGATTTTGAACTCAGTGCTTCGCAGGATTCATTCCTGGTTTCTTGGATTGTGCCGGCATCAGCCGACAACAATGTGAACAATCACATCGTTTATTATTCCACCGAACCGTTTACAGCTGACAGCGACCTCTCGAAGTTGTCATCAAAAATTGTAGACTCCAAGTTCCTTAACTCGGGAGATCCTTGTTCTGTGGAAATTGGGGATCTTGCCAACCTTACCACATATTACGTGGCTATAAAGGCTGTGAACCGCTGGGGTAATGCTTCTCCGCTTTCAGTCGTAAAGCAGGTAAAGACCAATGCCGGACCGAAGATGACACTTTCAGAATCTTCGCTGAGCATGGAAGCAACCGCGTCTGCGCCGATGGCTACTTCCTCCATTACCATCGGTAATGAGGCTGAGGGTATGCTCAAATGGGAATCTGCAAAACGCACGGTAAGCGCCAGCCTGCAGTCGCGTCGTGCTCTTCCCGGCACAGTCAAGGCATTCAGTGGAAAGCTTTCGACAATGGCTGCTGTGCAAAGAGCCGCAGCTGTAAAGGCAGAGTATGAAGCCGATGACTATCCTCAGGAGTTCGGCTATTTCAATGAACTTTGGGCGATGATCGGCGAAACTGACAAGTCGCTTCCGAATTCAATGGCACAATGGTTCAGAGTCGATCCGGAAGAATATCCGAATGGTTTCAATCTCACAGATCTCTATTTCACTGCGCCGCAGGATGGCATTTACGGAGCAAATCCCAAGATCAGTATCTACAAAGGTGATGTAGCGATTTCAAATGCATCGCTTATTGCTGATGTGGATTACATGTTCTTTACCTACAACTACAATATCTCACTCCCCGAACAGCTCTATTTCGCTCCCGGAGAGTCATTCTGGGTTGTGGCTCATTTTGATGCCAATCAGGAGGGTTATCCTTTGGGTATGGGTCATACCAACCTTCCGAATATCTCCGGTTACAGCTATATGAGTAATGACAATGGCAAGACATGGGTTCAGCTTTCGGCAGCTCTTAAGGGCAGTTCTTATGAATCGCAGGCTGAGTCGTTTGTCTGGGCTGTCAAGGCTCGTTCGCTCAATCCCGACTGGAGTGAGATGATCGAACTCGATCCTACTTCCGGCACCGTGAAACAGGGCGATACTCAGGAGGTAGCTGTAAAAGTTGACGGAACAAAACTTCTCAACGGCAGATATAACTTTAACCTGAAACTTTCCACCAACGAAAGTGAAGACAAGGTTAAGAGCGTTCCTGTCAGTCTTACAGTCTCCGGAAATGCACCTTCTGTCGTTGTTCCAAAGGTTGTTGATTTCGGAAGCCTGCTCGTGGGTCAGACTAAGACGCTCGTAGCTGAGGTCTATAATAAGGGTTATGGCTCCTTCCGCGGTTCGCAATGGGGTGCGGGTATTTATGAGGATAACATCACATCAAGTTCAGAGAATTTCAAGGGTCCGAATTACATGCCTAACGGATTCCCCGCACGTGCCACAACGCGCGTCGAACTTACCTACACTCCGAAAGAGGCAGGTTCACATAGCGGCACCGTGACATTCACCGGCGTGGATGGCAACGAAGTGAAGATTCTCGTAAGAGGTGTTGCCACTGAGCCAGCCAAGCTTACTGTTGATCCCGCTGTTATTGATGCCGGGACTCTGACACTTGGAGAAGATGCCAAAGAATTCTCGTTCAAAATCAAGAACGATGGCAAATATCCACTGGAGTATGTGTTCCCGAAATTCTCCGATGAGACTGTTGAGAATGCAGCCAAGCTTCATAAATTCGGTTATACTGTTTCTTCCACACTTTCGGGTTATGGTCCGTTTGAATATCAGGCTGCTCCTGAATTGGTGAACGCAACCAATATTGCCTCATCGTTTGATGACAATAATTACGTATCCAAGCCAATCTCACTCGGTTTCTCATTCCCGTATTACGGAAAGAACTACGATAAGGTGTATATCACATCTTACGGAGGCGTAATGTTCGAACCCAACGAGGTTCAGTTCTGGGCTCCCCTTACTGAACACTCAGGTGGTATCGCAGGTACAGGTATGATTGCAGCTTACGGACGTCAGCTGCAGATGGGTCCGGATTCAAAGGTTGAATATGCATGGAAAGACGGCAACTTCGTAGTGAAATACACGAATGTCCTTGCTTTGGTATACGACCAGGATTTTGCTCCCATGTCGTTCCACATTGTCCTGACTCCGGCGGGAGATATTGAAATCTTCTATGATGACTACGAGGCGATGGGATTCTTCCAAGAGGGCAGTTCTCTCTTCTGTGGTATCAATGATCCGGAACTTGCCGACCAGATCACCATTACTTCCGCTGATATGGCTGACTACTTCTATAATGAAGAACCGAATGCCGATAATCAGCGCTTCCGTGAGTTTACGAGTGGCACAGCCGTAAGGTTTGGGGCTCCCATGAAACAGTTTGTGCACACGCTCGCACCGGCTTCCGGTCTTGTGGCTCCCGGAGAGGAGGTTACAGTGAAGGCTACGGTAAGCGTTGACGCAGAGATGAACGCCGGCGAGACTTACAATAATCTCGCTATCGTGACTAACGATCCCGAGCCGATGGTGTCGGCAGTGCGTTTCAACGCCATCATCAGTGATGAGGGTCTTGATCCTGATGTGAAAGTGGATGCCGAGACAATCGACTTTGGAGAGGTATTCCGTACCTCTGAGAAAATTGTTCCGGTGACGGTCCGCAACACAGGTCATAGTGATCTTACTGTTAATCTTCCCGCATTTGAATCCGGAAAGATGACCCTCGGCAACAGCGACGTATTCCCTTACACGGTAAAAGCGGGCAATTCTATCGACGTGATAGTTAATGTGCCTACCGATGTTGAGGGTGAAATCGCAGACAAATTGAAGATATCTACTGATATCAAGGATCTTGCCATAGAAATTAAAGGTAAGGTCATTGGTTGCCCGGCGGCAGATCTGAGTCTTGAAGAGATCATTGAGACTGTTGAGAGCGGCACACCGCTCAGCAAGACTATTGAGATTTCCAATACAGGTAATGAGCCTCTGACATATGCCTTCACTCCCAATGAGGAGGTTAAGGTGACCGTGCCCGAGACAGCAGAGTCAAAGATATCATACGTGTATGGTGCTTCAGTGGATAAGGAAGCTCAATATGATTGGGTGGATATAGTAGAGAATGGTCTCGGAGAGCTTAATACTTTCCGCTATTACAATGATCATGACTACATTGAGGTGGAACTTCCGTTCGAATTCCCGTATTATGGCAAGAAATACAATAAGATGTATGTATATAATACCGGATTTGTATCGTTCACCCAGCGTCGAGACGACAAGATCTGGCCCGAGCCCCCGGCTGAATTCCCCGAAGGATCGGTATTTACAAATATCATAGCTCCTTATTGGGGTCTGCATTCTATGAATACCAACAAGACTGCCGGTACGTACCATTATGTAACCGATGACAGAGCAGTGGTTTCATTTATGGAATATGGCAACTCCATGAACTATGGTGTATGTTACCAGCTCATCATGGAGAAAAACGGATCGTTCAAATTCCAGTATAAGGCTTATGACGAGAATGCCGTTATCATGTCGCCCTTCGGTCTTGCCGGAATCGCAAATGAGGATGGAAGCAACTCAATCCGTCTGCCCGAGCGATTCATCACCTTCGGTAATGCAGTCAACTTTACTCCCGTATACGAGAATACTCTTGCTCCCGGTGAGAAACATGAAGTAAATGTGGCTCTCAATACCGATCGTCTTGCCGGACTTTACGAGACAACTCTCGCACTCAACACTAATGTTCCGGCTAAGGAGAAGATTGAGATCCCTGTAAGCCTTACCATTACGGGAGTTGCGAAACCCGTGATTCCGGAAACGGTGGAAGTTGAGAATGTGATCGGATATCAGAGCACAGACATGTCTGATCCTCTGGTGCAGATGGGGGTTCCCTATGCTGCTTATATCAGCGTTGCAAATGAGGGAACGGCAGCCTACACTCTTACGGGTGTGGCATATGAGGCGCCCATGGTAAGTGATCCCGACTTCCCCGACTGGACTACGCCCGCATTCATGCTTATGGGTAAGCTTCCTGAGGTAGATTGGATTACGGGTGAACCTACCGGCAATTACATATGGCAGCAGGTAGAACCTGATTTCTTCTCTCCAATGGAGATTGGCAAAACACCTGTTGAATTTGGTGTGGTAATGATGCAGACTGAGTATTGGATGACTCCGGGTGAGTATAAAGTTCCTGTAACATTCACATACACACTCGATCCTCTTGGCGAAGACTCGCAGGTTAAGACTGTCAATGTTAAATTTATAGTAACTCCCGCTCCTTTGATAACTCTCGACAAGGAGGAGATACGCGTAAGCAACGCTGTTGACAATCATGTGTCGGTTGAGACTCTTAAACTTGGCAATGAGGGTGAATATAAACTTTCTTATTCTCTCACACTCGATCCCACAGGAGTAGGAGAAGAGGACGAAGATTTGGGAGGAGGTATCGCACCCTGGTCGAAACTCAGCAAGGAAACGAGAAAGGAGAGACTTGTTGCAGCTCCCTTCGGTCTGGAGAAAGCTTCATTGAATGTGAAGATCAAGACCCATGCCGATGAACCGGCTGTCAATACTCTTGATGTTCCATCTAATTTCGCATATACACAGGCTCTCTATTATGATGCAATGCCCGGTAATAATCTGACATGGAACTATGGTGCCAATAGTGTTTTTGATGTCTTCAAGACTTCAACCTACTTTGTGGCTCCTAAGGAAGGTATAAATATCTCTCATATATACCTGCCTGTCAACACCGAAGGTCAGGATAACATAAACATGAAGCTGGAACTCGTTTCCGGTAATGATCCCGAGCTTGGAGAAGTGATCGGACGCGGTTCGTTCATAGCACAGACAAATCCTGAAGATCCGGAGTCAGGCAGATTCTATGTGGCAGCACTTGATCGTGCGGTATACATGAATCCCGGCGAGGAGTTCTGTCTGGTCGTAACTTATCCGGAAGGTCTCCAGTTCCCGTCTTATCTCTGTGTCAAGGAAGAGCCCGTAACCAACGGTCGCTACATGGCATGGACCCAGCAGTCGGGTTGGTATGATGTTGCAGAGCTTCTTGAATCTCAGGTTGGATCGGTAGGTTATGTTGCCACTTGTCTTGAAACCAAACCCGGAGAACCTTGGATCAAACTTCTCAATGAGGAGAGTGAGGGCGTAGTCAATGTCGGCGAGTCTGCGGAAGTGAAGGTACAGGTCAATGCCGCAGCCGCCCGTCTTGAGAAAGGCAACAAGGCAGTGATCGTAATCAAGACCAATGACCCTGCAACGCCTAAGGTTAACTTCCCGATCTATCTTGATCTTAACGGATCTCCTGAGATAGATGCTCCCGCTTCTAAGGTTTATGCCAAGGAGGGTGAGACTACAGAGGTGACAGTTAAGGTTTCTGATCCTGATGGCGACGAGCTCGTGATAGGACTCAACGATGCTTCCAAGCTTGCCGCTGTCAAAGAAGTCTTGGCTGATGAATTTGACACTGAAGCTGTGATAACCAAGGATGAAGATGGCAAATACAACGTGAAAGGCGCTTTTGCTCCTGTAAGCGTTAAAGTGGCTATCTCTCCGGATTTCGGTGACGCAGGTGTTTACAACTTCACCGTATCGGTTTCAGATCCTAATGGTCACACATCGAATGCTGTTGTGGCTTATGAAGTTGAGAAAGTGAACCGTGTTCCCGTTGCTACTGATGCCAAGACGGTAGACGTTAAGGTTGGAGAACTGTCGGAAGTAGTTGAATATGCAGACCTTTTCAACGATCCCGATGGCGACGAGATGACGTACACATTCACGTTTGCAGCCAACGATATCGCGGAAGCCTACACAACAGAGAATGGAGTTGTGTTCCGTGGTAAGTCAGTAGGGACCACAACTGCCACTGTTGTTGCCAACGATGGCAAGGGAGTGTCAGCTCCTCTTACGCTTACAGTGAATGTAACCGATGCTTCCGGTATAGAGGATGCAATGGCTGATGGTTCAAAACTTGTCACGGTCAAAGAGAATCCTGT
>DAWBVG010000081.1:0-2190 GCA_052279865.1 Muribaculaceae bacterium | reverse complement strand
TTCAAGGCACTTCCCCGCAGCTACAGGGATCTTCCGTTGCGTTTCGCAGAATTCGGCACGGTTTACCGCTATGAGCAGAGCGGTGAGCTTCATGGTCTGACCCGCGTGCGCGGATTTACGCAGGACGATGCGCATCTTTTCTGCACTCCGGAGCAGATAAAGGATGAGTTCTTGAAGGTTATGGACATCATCCTCTATATCTTCAAGGCATTAGACTTCACAAACTATGAGGCGCAGATATCACTCCGCGATCCGAATAATAAGGAGAAATACATAGGTTCAGACGAGAACTGGCATCTTGCCGAAACCGCCATCATCGAGGCTTGTAAGGAGAAAGGTCTTCCGGCACGTGAGGTTGAGGGTGAGGCTGCTTTCTATGGTCCGAAGCTTGACTTCATGGTGAAGGATGCGATCGGTCGCCGGTGGCAGCTCGGCACCATTCAGGTTGACTACAACCTTCCCGAGCGTTTCCAATTGGAATATACAGGTTCGGACAACCAGAAGCATCGCCCCGTGATGATTCACCGTGCGCCCTTCGGCTCAATGGAACGTTTCGTAGCTGTGCTGCTTGAGCACACCGCCGGCAAGCTTCCCCTCTGGCTCATCCCCGAACAGTGTGTGGTGCTTCCGATCAGCGAGAAGTTTAATGACTATGCATATCAGGTTGTCAAGGAACTTGACAAGCATGACGTGCGCGCCATTGTTGACGACAGAAATGAGAAGATCGGTAAGAAAATCCGCGACAATGAGCTCAAAAAAATCCCTTATTTGCTCATTGTAGGTGAAAAAGAAGCTCAAAATGATGAAGTTTCTGTAAGAAAACAGGGCGAAGGTGATAAAGGTACGATGAAAATCATTAACTTTGCAGACGAAATCAATGCCGAGGTGGCAAAGATGACAAATAAATAAGGAAAAAGCTACAAGGCACAACATTATTAAATGGAGAAAAAACCACAGTTCAGCGGTCCGCGTCGACCGATGAGTCCCGCCGGTCCGAAACCTCGCCCCGGCCAGAATCCCCGCAAGGGCAACGAGCGTAACAGCCGCGACCCGTATGTGATCAACGAATATATCCGCGCCAGAGAAGTGCGCCTTGTCGGCGACAATGTGGAGCAGGGTATATATCCCATTGAGAAGGCTCGTCGCATCGCCGAAGAGATGGAGCTCGACCTTATCGAGATCTCACCCAATGCGGAGCCGCCTGTATGCCGCATCCTTGATTATCAGAAATTCCTCTATCAGCAGAAGAAACGCCAGAAAGAACAGAAGGCTAAGGCTGCGAAGGTAGTTGTGAAGGAGATCCGTTTCGGACCCCAGACAGATGATCATGACTATAACTTCAAGCTCAAACATGCAATGGGCTTCCTCAAAGAGGGTTCAAAAGTGAAGGCTTATGTCTTCTTCCGCGGACGCTCAATCCTTTTTAAGGAGCAAGGAGAAGTGTTGCTGCTCCGGTTTGCCAACGACCTTGAGGAATATGGCAAAGTGGAGATGATGCCTGTGCTTGAAGGAAAACGCATGACCATCATGCTCACTCCGCTGAAGGCTCCTGCGAAGAAGGATGATTCGAAGAAAGAGAACCGTAGGCCAGAGAGCAAGGAAGCTGCCGCAAAAGAGGAAGCAGAATAAATTTTTGCGGATGATATAATAAAAGCGTAAAAATGCCGTTAATAATGACGGTAAAGATAAATAGAGACCGTAGGCACTCAGTGCCGAGGTGAATTTTTAAACAACTAAATTTTCAAAAACAATGCCTAAAGTAAAGACCAATGCCGCGTCAAAGAAGCGTTTCGCGCTCACCGGCACAGGGAAAATCAAAAGGAAACACGCTTATCACAGCCACATTCTGACAAAGAAGAGCAAAAAGCGTAAGAGAAATCTCGACCACACAGCTTTGGTTCAGGATGCAAACCTCAAGCAGGTTCGCGAACTCCTTAGCCTTCGCTAATCGATTCTCCCTCATTTTACTTTTATCAATTTTTATTAACCGAACGTCCAGCTCCGCAAGTGCATAAAATTAATTGATTGCCGCTGACGTTCAAAAAATCAAAAAAGATGCCAAGATCAGTAAATCACGTTGCCTCACGAGCAAAAAGAAAGAAAATCCTTAAACTTACCCGTGGTTATTACGGCAGCCGCCGCAATGTGTGGACAGTAGCCAAGAATACATGGGAGAAAGGTCTGACCTAT
>DAWBVG010000080.1:0-3386 GCA_052279865.1 Muribaculaceae bacterium | reverse complement strand
TCTACAAAATATTCATCCGTGAATATTTTCTCGGGAGCTGCAGGGGCGTCATTGCCGCCAAAGAGTCTTGCGAAGAAGCCTTTTTTCTTCGGAGCTTCTACCGGTGTGTCTTTCGGATCAACTGTGTAGCAGACGGCTGTATCGGAAATGCCGCCAAGCTGGTTGATCATTTTAACCGATTCCTTGATGTTGTCAATGTCGTTGAGCGCATCGAAAATACGCATAACGTTCAGACCGTTTTCAATCGCTTTCTTGTAGAAGCCTTCGAGAACATAGTCGGGATAGGGGACATAACCGAAGAGGTTGCGACCGCGTGAAAGAGCGGAGAGCAATGAAATGCCTTTCATCTCTTTGGAACATGCGCGGAGACGATCCCATGGGGATTCTCCAAGGTAGCGCATCACTGAGTCGGGTACGGCACCGCCCCATACCTCCATAATGTAGAATTTTGCTTCACGATAAAGGGGGAGAAGTTTGTCAACGTTCTCCTGCTTCATACGGGTTGCGAACAGCGACTGTTGTCCGTCGCGCAGTGTGAGGTCTCGGATTTGTAATACCTTTGCCATTTGGTCTTAGTGTTAAGGTTTCGAAATGAAATTTAATAAAAATTTAATTTTGCGGTAAATATATATATAAATTCCATACCGCACAAAAAATTAATGAAAAATTTCAGTAATAAGCCAAAATCTTTCAAAATAATGAAGATTTTGGCTTACGAAACCGGATTATTTATGTTTAAATACTATTATTCAAAAATGCCTTCAACAGCTTCTTCCTCTACCGGCTCGGCAGCGGTATAAGTCGTTATTTCCCCTTCACACGCATTATAGCCTTCGGGGAACTGGAATTTTGCATCCTGGCTATACGGAAGTTTGCTATCCGCATATACCTTCTGCATGTAGAGTCCGTAGATTGGAAGGGCAGCGCGTGCGCCTTGACCGAATGCCATAGAATTGAAATGGATGTAGCGTTCTTCACCTCCAACCCATACTCCTGTCACCAAGTCTGGTGTAAAGCCCATGAACCAGGTGTCGGAGTTGGAGTTGGTAGTACCTGTCTTACCGCCCATTTCCGCGCGGATGTTATAACGAGAACGAAGGCTCGCGCCTGTACCGCTGTCTACGACGTTCAGCAATATTGACAATATTTTGTAATAAGCGTCTTCCGATGTCACCTCTGTGCGGTGGGGAACAGCTGTATATATGAGGTTTCCTTGATTGTCTTCTATGCGCGTCACGAATACCGGATCAACGCGTATGCCTCGGTTGGCAAAAGCAGTATAAGCCGCTACCATATGTCCTACAGGAACGTCAACAGTGCCAAGACAGAGTGGGAGAGTGGGGTCAATGTAACCTGTTATACCGAACATACGCATTTTGTTTGCAAGGCTTACGGGGGTAAGCTCGTTGACAAGACGCGCAGAAATCCAGTTGTTGGAGTTGGTGAGAGCCCATCGGAGGTCAACCATTTCGCCTACACGGGCATGACTTGAGTTTCTGGGTGCCCAGTTTCCGAACACAGGCTGAGTATTGGAGAACATTGAACACGGAGTGAAATCCTGCTCCATTGCAAGTGTATACAGGAACGGTTTTGCTGTAGATCCGATCTGGCGTTTGCCTCGACTAACCATATCATACTGGAAATGGGTGAAATCAGGTCCGCCTACATATGCCTTTACGTGACCTGTGACCGGATCCATGCTCATCAACCCTGTGCGAAGAATAGTCTTCATATATAGGAGAGAATCGTATGGAGACATGTTTACGGTTTTTGAGCCGGGCACGATCTTTGTGACATTTCTCCCTTTTTCATTTCTTGTTTCCTTGACATATGCGAACACGTCCATCTCGTAAGGAGTGTGGAATGCCTTTTCGATTTCTTCTTCAGAATGCCCGGCTTTTTTCATATTGCGATAGCGCTCAGTCTGCTTCACGGCATTCTTGATAAGTTTCATTACGCCGTCATAGCTGAGCTCAGAGCTATTGGTGGTGTAAGGACCAGTGCGTTGACCTCTTTTCTCACTTTCAAAAGCCGGTTGCAGGTAGCCACCGAGATGCTGGTATACGGCATCCTCGGCATAGCGTTGCATTCGAGTGTCGATGGTGGTATATATGCGCAGTCCGTCGGTATATAGATCATAATAGCTGCCGTCGGGTTTTGGATTCTTGAGAATCCATCCATAGAGAGGATTCTCCTCCCATTGGGTTGAATCTGTATTGTAGTTTCCAAGAGCTACGCGATAGGCAACCATTGACTTATAGTCGGAACGTTTAGGACGTTCAGGTTTTTTTGCGGTCATGAGTCGGCGAATCTCTTCGCGCAGATAGGGCGCCCCTCCCTCCTTATGGTCAACTTTATGATAATCCAGCGTAAGCGGAAGTGCTTTGAGAGAATCTCCTTCCGCTACGGTAAGGAAGTCAGCCTTTACCATCTGATCAATAACCGTATTCCTACGATTTTTTGCGCGCTCTTCGTGACGAAGGGGATTATAGTAACTTGGATTCTTAAGCATCCCTACAAGGAGGGCAGCCTCCTCAGCCTTGAGATCGCCGGGTTCCTTACCGAAATACACATTGGCGGCAGTTTTGATGCCCACGGCATTGTTAAGAAAGTCAAAACGGTTGAGATACATATTAATAATCTCATCCTTAGTGTAGAACCTTTCGAGTTTTACTGCGATCATCCATTCTATCGGTTTCTGGATGGCTCTTTTGAAAATGTTGCCAGTAGGTTGGGAATACAACTGTTTGGCGAGCTGCTGGGTGATGGTTGAGGCTCCTCCGGCAGATTTGTCTCCCATCATCACAGTCTTGATCATTGTTCTGCCCAAAGCCTTGAAATCAATGCCGGAATGTTCTTTGAATCTTACATCCTCCGTTGCAATCAAAGCATTGATGACGTATGGGGAGACCGCATCATAATCTGTGTACACACGATTGCCTGAACCGAAAAAATATCGTCCGAGTTCTGTTGTGCCGTCAGATGCATATACGAGCGATGCCAGCTTGTCATGAGGATCTTCAAGTTCTTCGATTGGCGGCATGTAGCCGATCACGCCATTATAAATAAGCAGAAGAAACAGAAAAATGAAAGCGCCGAGACTCAGGAATGATGCCCAAAGCCATTTTACCACACGCTGGTTTCGTTTTATACGCTTTGCAGCGCGAGCGTCAAAACCATTGTTCCCTATGTTGTTATCGAAATCGTTATTGTTATTCATATTCCCAAATATGGTTTGCAAACTGCAAATATATAAAAATATTTGGTTATAAGAAACTGTTTAAATTTATTACGAAAAAATTATTATAAAGAATCTTTCGGGAATTTTGAGGTTCTTTTTGGCTGCTTCCGCCAAGTTTCGTCAGTCGAAACCGACAGGTTTCTCC
>DAWBVG010000079.1:0-6791 GCA_052279865.1 Muribaculaceae bacterium | reverse complement strand
TGAGGATTCTTACCGATAAAGCCGCATCGGTCGAAATTTGAGGGATTCGCGTTTGGCTTATCCGGTTCGGAAGAAAGGCTTATGGCGGTTTCAATCCTCTGCAACAGCAGCAGATTGTTCCAGGGTTTGGTTATGAAGTCAAAAGCTCCATATCTCATCCCCTCCACTGCAAGCTCGATGCTTCCCCAGGCGGTGATGAGTATTACGGGTGTTTCAGGCTGGAATATTTTTGTCTGACGCAAAAGATGTATGCCCTCTTCTCCGGTGGTGGAAAGGGAATAATTCATATCCATGATCACAAGTTGAAACTTGCGTTCACGCAGAAAGGTCAGTGCCTCTTGCGGATTCTCCGCCTGGAGGGTTTCGTAACCTTTGCGCTTGAGGATAAGTGCAAGAGATTGCCTTATGGCTTTGTCGTCATCTACAATTAAAATCATTGTGTTGCGAAGTTAGTATTTTTTTTCGGATTCGGCAAAAGGAGAGGGAGCCGGAATGGGGAGAAATGGGGCGGAATATGGCGACATGGGGAGAAATGGGGGTAGGGGTTAGAGAGAACGGATGTCTCGCTCGAAATCTGCATCGATTCCTGATTGGGCGGAGAAATCCCAGAGGGTCAGGCTCCGGATCTGGTAATAGTAATTCCAGAAGAGGTAGAGCTCGTTGATGAATTCCCTGCGTGCCTCATCCTTGCTTGTTCGCGAGTCATTGAGGTCAAGGGTGGATATCTTTCCGATCATGAATGTCTCGACATTTGCGGCATATCGTCGTGCCGCTATCTCATCGGCGCGCCGGCTTATCTCGAGTTGTCGCATCTGATTGCGGTAACGTTCCACAAGGATGAATATATTCTGTGCGAAATCGGCGCGTTCCTGTCGCAACCGGCTTTCAGTTACCTTTCGGTTGCTTTCCGCTACCTTTACTTTACCTTTGCGGCGTCCCCAATCAAGAATTGGTATCTCAAAACCAATTTCCACTACCTGATTGTCTTTGAGCGTGGAGTAGGCTCCTCCGAAACGTCGGTCTGTGCCTGTGTATCCTATCTGGGCAAACAGTGAGATCTGACGCATATTCCCTTTTGCCTTTGCCACTTCATAATCCGCTTCGAGTTGGCGGCGGCGGATATTGGCGGCGAGCTTGTTACGCTCGAGAGCTTTCTGAAGAGCATCTTCATAAGTGATGTCAGCTCGGGGAACGTCAGATGGTGCAACAGGGATAATGTTGGTGTTTTCATTCAGGTCGAGGAGCGTGCGAAGCTGAAACATGCAGCTTTTTCGTGAACTTTCGCAATCGGTCAATTCAGATTCGGCGTTCAGCAGGTTTAGTTCCATCTGTAGCAGATCGTTGCCGCTGATGCGCCCCATCTCACGTTTCTCTTTGGCAACGTCGTAAAGTTTGCGTGCATTTTCAAGATTCTGCAATGCTATGAGTCTGTTTTCATCTGCCATGAGCAACTGAAAATAGTAGGCAATCGCCTTTACAGCCACATCTTCCGATGCACTGAGGTATGCCGCTTTTGCTTCGGTATATCTTACCGGTTCTATGCGTCGGTTCCATTTGATATTGTTCACGCCGAATATCGGTTGCGAAAGAGTGAGGGCAACGGGTATCGACATGAAGCGGTTGTATTTATCTCCGTCGAGCTGCCGGAAGAAATCAAGTGAGGTGTTGAGCGAGATCTTACCGCCCGTGAACCAGATGTTTTGACTCAGCGATACCTCTCCATTCATTTGAAGATAATTGTTTCGCACGAAACTATAGCTTCCCGTATCGTTCATATAGGGAGAATACTGACGATGGTATGCCGGTATTGTGGCGGAGAAATTAACTTCCGGTAAAAGTTCCGCGCGATAGGAGCGGTATTCCCAGTAGGATGTCTTGAGTTCGTCGAGAGCTACCGCCGCGTCCACGCTGCTTACACGCGCTCTTGAGATCGCTTCTTCAAGAGTGAGATGCAGCTCTTCAGCCTCCGCGCCCGATAAGGGCACGGAGACGGAAAGAGCGGTGTATAAGAAAAATTGTTTCAGCTTCATATTTGATTACCCTTTTTAGAGCTATCGTATTGGATTACTCCTCTTTTAGAGCTATTGCAGGTTCGATTTTCATTGCTTTCCGGGCAGGGAAGGCGATTCCGGCTATTATCATCAGAACCATGATGAAAATGGAGAATATGAGGGCTACTACCGCAGCGGTATAGTACGTATCATCTTCAATAAGATTGAAATAACGGTTTATCACCCATTCGAGTGCGATTGCCGGGATTATGGATATCGACAGCAGGAGCAAACCTTCGCCGATGGTTCTGCGGAAGATGTCGCCAGAAGTTGCGCCGCAAGTCTTGCGGAGAGCTATTTCTCCTGATCGCTGCCTGATACGGAACCAGAATGTGCCAAGTAATCCGAGGAAAATTATCACTAAAAGGAAGACAATTCCGGCGGTCCAAAGGCGCACCTGATTTTCGCTGTAATTATGACTTAGCTTTTTAGCGGTTGCCATATCGGTAAGTTGTGTCAGATAGACATTCCGTAATCTGCGCATGTCGGAAGAAGAGTTGAATTCTTCCTCAAATTTCTTTCCCATGCCGGGTTTGACTCGTAATCCGATTTCCCTGCTGTTGTTTATCTTATTGTTGTCATTCTCATCAAGAGCCATGAAAATAGTGCCATATTTCACTTCGTATTCATTACGTTTCACGGATTCTATTACGCCTCCTATTCGTTTGGGGTTGACCGTATCCATGAACATTACGGTGCCACCAACGAGATCCTTGACATCATCAAGACCTGAGAGGGCATATACCTCACCATTGGACACCAGTATCTCTCCCCTCCGTAAAATCTCTTCTATTTTCTCTACGGATAATCCCTCCCGGCTTTTTAGCCGGAGCACACGTGCGATTTCAGGACTGCCCATACGCAGATTGCCATGATAAATTACGGAATCTCCTTTACCCTGCACTTTGAGTTCATTGCCCGAGAAGGCGGATTGATAGGGGAGAGCATTGCATGATAAGGCAGCTACCTCAACGTAAGGTGATTTACGTATTCTCGCAAGCAACATGCGACTGTCGTTAATATTGTTGTTTTCCGTCTCCTCCCCCATATCCACATATTCCGGACTTTCAGAGTCGAGTGTCTTGATAGCGATCTTGTACACATCTTCGCTGTCAAACCCTTTCTCTTCAAATTTGGGTCGAAGAGCGATATATAATGTAAGCGCCAGAACCCATACAGCCACTGATACAACCATCAGCTCTATCACGAGCCAGAGATTGTCGCGCCATTCATTCTTTATCTGAGTTAAAAGATTTCTATTCATGATTTAATCATTTTTACCGGAGATTGCTTCGGCTGGGTTTATGCGGGATGCACGCCATGCCGGCATCCCTGTGCTTATAAGGTTAAGAATCAGGCAGAGAAGCAGGGCAATGCCGAATGTTTTAAAGTTCAGCATCATTCTGAACGTAGGGTTGGCACCCAGTATGTCTCCCGATCCGAAAGTTCCGCCATATGATATGAAAAGGTTGGAGAAGAATGCAACAAAGATGATGCAGAGGATGAGTCCGATAACTCCTCCGATAAGAGTGAGCACTAAGTTCTCACTCAGAAATCTGTTGAGAATACCCCATTTCGTTGCTCCATATGCCCGGCGCACTCCGATTTCAGCTACACGCCGACGCAGACGGCTGCGTGTCATGCTGCTGAGATTGATCGCCGGCAGCAGCAGAAGCACAAAATATACTGCATATCTCATTCTGCGTGGACTTTCGATATCCGGGTCTGTGTTGGATCCATATTCCAGTCCGAGAGCCTCGGCAGTATATGGCGACTGATGATAGAAGGCTTCTTTTCCCTCCTTTTTTAATGTTGAATTGAGGGTTGCATAACGGCTTATCACCTGATCGCGGATATCCTTATCGGTCACCCCCTCTTCCATGAGCATGTAGACCTGAGTGTTGCCCCCAAAACCTTCCAGCCATAACTCATCTTCACTTTCCGTTGCATATGGCAGATATATGTTTGCGTAACTTTCCTGCAACAACGGACTGGTGTTGGCTGTCACACCCTGCACCTCATATGGGATATGATTTATTTTTATCTCTTTTCCAATCACATCAGTGTTTCCAAAGAGTTTTTTTGCGGATGATTCGGAAAGAATCACTTTTTTCAGTCGCGAATCAATCACATCTTTGTCAAATGGTTTGCCCGATATGAATTTGAAATCGAATATCTCCCAAAACACATTATCCACGTTTTTTATCAACATGCTCACACAATCGCCATCTTTTACCGACACATCGCGGTTTTCCGTCCAGTCACCTGCATAACTTATTTTTTCAATCCCCTTGAGGTTTCCATAGAGTTTTTGTGCTGTGGAATTGGACATCCCTCCCGAGCCGCCATAATTACCCATTGAAATATGTATATTCTGACCTGCCAGCAAACGGGGACGATTACTTTCAGGAGCTACCGCCACGGTTGATAACGAAGAGGTCATAAACACAGCCATTACGAGGAAAATCGCGAATGCCGTGCCAAGGATAGAGGTGATTGTCACCATCGGCTGATGGCGCAATTCATACCAAATCTGTTTTATATAGTTATTCATGATGTCTGTGCTTTATTCGATTCTGCGACCATCGAGGAAATGAACGATACGGTCAGTTTGACGAGCCTGTTCCTCGTTGTGTGTAACCATGACTATTGTGCGTCCGTCTTCTTTGTTGAGCTGATGGAGGAGTTCCATCACTTCCGCTCCCATCTTGGAGTCGAGATTACCAGTAGGCTCATCGGCAAGTATGATTTCGGGATCTCCGACTATGGCTCTCGCAATTGCCACTCTCTGACATTGTCCTCCCGAAAGCTGCGAAGGGAAATGACGCTTGCGGTGTGACAAACCTAAGCGTTCAAGAACTTTGTCAATCTTTTCCTTTCTTGCGCGGGCTCCTATGTCTTTCCGATAGAGGAGTGGCAGCGCGACATTGTCGGCGACATTGAGAGAGGGGATGAGATGAAAACTTTGAAACACGAATCCGATATTGGCATTACGGAAATGGGAGAGAGCGTTGTCGCCCATATCTATGGTCTCTTTCCCCATGATTTCCACTTTCCCTTTATTGGCTTTGTCAAGCAGACCGATGATGTTGAGCAACGTTGATTTGCCACATCCCGAGGGACCCATAATACTTACGAATTCCCCTTTGTCGATTTGCAGATTCACATTCTCGAGAGCAACAGTCTCGATTTCCTTGGTGCGATAAACTTTTTCCACACCTTCAAGATTGATAATTGACATGAGTAGTTGTAGGTTTTAGGTGTTAGGCTTTAGGCTTTAGACATTAGTATCAAGCAATTTTTTAAGCGACGTAGGAAAGCCCTAAAGCCTAATACCTAACGCCTAAAGCCTAACATATTATTCTAAATTGATTTTCTTGCGGTTGTTATATTCGCTGAGGTCATTTTTTACGACCCTTTCGCCGGGTCGAAGCCCCGATTGCACTTCTACATAGTCAAAATTGCCGTCTCCGAGCATAACCTCGCGTCGTTCAAGGTTGCCCTCTCCGTTGTCGACAAACAGGATATATTTCCCTGGTCCGTGATAATAAGAGCCATTGGGCATTCTCACCACCCCCTCCTTGATGTCGTAGAGCACATTGATTTCAGCTCTCACACCGGAGCGTAGCCGTTCATCGCTGTCATTGTCAAGTAGCACTGTGAATGATACAACTCCATTATTGGATTGGGGCGTGATTGTTCCGATTCTTCCGGTGAGGGCTTTCTTCCCGACTCTGACGTTTACTTCCGAACCAAGCGACAGTTTGTCGACATTCGATTCCGGCATCTGCGCCAGGATTTTGAAATGGTTGAGATCGGAAAGAACAGCTAATTTTTCACCTGCAGAAATGCTTGTTCCCAATGAAGAATTGAGATATGTGACTGTCGCATCGGCGGGAGCCTTTATGCGGGCGTCATCAAGTGTACGCTTTTTCTCTGCAAGGTTCTTTGCCGTTATTCCCTCTTCAAGTTCTTTGGTCTTGCGGGCGGCGGCGTGACTGAGCTGTTCATTGTGCAGCTGCTTGCGCATCTGGTCAAGTTCAAGCACGGCAGTTTGGTAGGCGAGTTCTGCCTCACGCACTCTGTCGCCTGTTCCGCTGCCGATACTGTCGAGGCGTCGCTCGTTGGCGGTCTCCGTTTTCAATCGTGCCACCGACATCTCCTTGGCTTTGATCTGCATTTCAAGATTCGTCAGATATGTGCGGCTGTCGAGGATTGTCTGCTCCGTGTCGTAACGTTTCATCATGCGCTGGTCGGCAAGATTCTGGAGTTCCGTTTCCTCGCTTGCAAGATCAAGCTTCATAAGCGATTCTCCCTTCTTCACATTGTCGCCTTCATGACAATATATTTCCATAATTCTGGTGGCAACCGGAGAGGTGATGATCAACTCATAAGCCGGAACAACTTTCCCCGAAGCATCGGCAGATGTTTCAACGGTTCCTTTATCCACGGTGATGAAGTCCAGGCTTTCTCTCTTCATGGAAGGAGCCATAAAGGAAATGGATAATATTATTACAGCAAAAATGATGATGAGCGGTATCGCTGCCGTCATTATCTTTTTTATTTTGCGTTTTTTCTGTTCTTTTGGTGAAATCTCTCGATCCATAATTCAATTGGTTAATTCCGCTTGAAGAGTTACATTATGCGTGCCAAAATCATAAGTGATTGCAAATTAGGATTATAGTTGTTTTGAGGATGTCCGATTTCGGACACCTGCAAGATAATTCGTACATTAAATGA
>DAWBVG010000078.1:0-2857 GCA_052279865.1 Muribaculaceae bacterium | reverse complement strand
ATCTATAACTTCGTGACCAAACGCGGTCTCTGCCGCGGTCATCGATCCAAGATCTCATGGACTCAGGTTGAGACAGGTTCGGCAATCACATGGAAATATCCTTCATGTGTGCTTAAGGGTGATGAGTCGGTTGGTGAGTTCTATTCGGTGGCTGTCACCAATAATTACCAGCAGGCGGATACCGGAACGAAGATGATTCATATCGGACGCAATTCACGCTCAACGATTGTCAGCAAAGGAATCTCGGCTGGCAAATCCCAGAATTCATATCGCGGGCTGGTAAGGATGTCAAAAGGGGCGTCCAACTGTCGAAACTTCACGCAGTGCGATTCTCTGCTGATGGGTGATGAATGTGGTGCACACACCTTCCCCTATATTGACGTTCGCAACAATTCCTCAACAGTTGAGCATGAGGCTACGACTTCCAAGATAAATGAGGAGCAGCTTTTCTATTGCCAGCAACGCGGCATCCCTATGGAAGAGGCTGTAGGACTCATCGTCGGTGGTTATACGAAGGAGGTGATGAACAAGCTCCCGATGGAGTTTGCCGTCGAAGCCCAGAAACTTTTACAAATATCACTTGAGAACTCTGTAGGGTAGATGGTGAAGTAAGAAGTAAAAAGTAAGAAGTAAAAAGTATAAAATCCATGTGACTCGGAAATGGCAGAAAATATAAAAGAGAATGTAAAAATGACAAAGGCAGAGGATTTTGCATTACTCGTTATAGATTTATATAAATATCTGTGGTTTGACAAGAGGGAATATGTGATGAGCAAGCAGATTCTCAGAAGTGGAACATCCATAGGTGCCAATATTGCCGAGGCGGATTGTGCTGAAAGTCGTCAGGATTTTATCCATAAAATAAATATTTCATATAAAGAAGCTAATGAAACATGCTACTGGCTTAGACTTTTATATAAAAGCGGATATATTGATCAATATAAATATGAGGACTGCTATAGGTTAGCTAATGAAATTGTTCGCATATTATCTTCAGTGTTGATATCTGCAAAAGGGGATAAGCCATTCTGATAGAAAAGGTATTTGCTTTCTTACTTTTTACCTTTACCTTTTTACTTTTTAATAAGAACATGATAGAGAGAATAGTCATAATAGATAATGTTGACCCGCAGACGTTTTATGGGGTCAATAATGCGAATATAAGTTTGATTCGCAATCTTTTCCCGAAACTGCGGATGGCAGCGCGTGGCAATGTCATAAAAGTGATCGGAGAAGAGAGCGAGACTGCGGAGTTCGAGAAAAAGATACACGCGATTGAAGCTCATGCGTCAAAATATAATAAACTCGATGAGGAGGCGATAATAGATATCGTGCGCGGTGATCCTCCGAAGGAGGTTAATGCCGAAGGCGTTATAATCTACGGGCAAAACGGTAAACCGATTGCGCCTCGTAATGCCAATCAGGCGCGCATGGTGAAGAGTTTTGCGGAGAACGATCTTACTTTTGCACTCGGACCTGCCGGTACGGGTAAAACCTATATCGCTATTGCCCTTGCCGTGCATGCATTGAAGAATAAACAATGTCGTAAGATTATTCTTTCGCGTCCGGCGGTTGAGGCAGGGGAGAAGCTCGGTTTCCTCCCCGGTGATATGAAAGACAAGATTGATCCCTATCTGCAGCCCCTCTATGATGCGTTGGAGGATATGATACCTCAACAGAAGCTCAAGGAATATATGGAGGCGCAGACCATTCAGATTGCACCTCTCGCCTTCATGCGCGGTCGCACGCTAAATGATGCCGTGATCATCCTCGATGAGGCTCAGAACACCACCCGACACCAGATGAAGATGTTCCTTACGCGACTTGGCATGAACGGAAAGATGATAATTACCGGTGACACGACACAGATCGATCTTCCGCGCACAGTGCAGAGCGGACTGCTGCAGGCACTACGCATTCTCAAAGGCGTGAAGGGCATCGGAATTATAGAATACGAGAAGAAAGACATCGTGCGCCATCCGCTGGTTCAACGCATCGTAGATGCCTACGAGCATCGCGAGCATGATGAACCGGAAGAGACACAAGACTGATAATAATCAAAAAATACTACAAATGCGCCGTATTGTTCAATACGGCGCATTTGTAGTATTTTTTGATTTGAACTGTTTCAGTGAAAACATACATGCGTCACTAATTTTAACAATTAATTTTAACAATTAATTTTAACGACCTAATATCGATGAAAAAATTATTATGTAAGATTAGTGTTTGCGCACTATTGATTTTCACGAACTTAAGTGGAAATGCGAGTTTTTCTCCTTCTAATATCAACTTGGACTGGTTCAATCCGGATAATTCAGACAATAGGCTGGCAGACTGGATGTCTTTCTTGCCCGATGATGCATTTGTCTCTGATCTTTCAATTCCCGGTACTCATGATTCAGCCACCGGAGAGGGCTTTTCTACAAGCATTCTCGCCTCTTCAGCCCAAACACAGGAAATATCACTTGCAGATCAACGTGAAAAGTTTGGAATACGCGCGTATGATATTAGACCTGCAGTTAGCAGTGGGTCCGATGACATAAATAATCTATATTGTTATCACGGCATCGCTAAAATTAATAAGAGCATTGACAGCTTCTTTTCCGAGTTGTGTGCTTTCTTAGATAATCATCCGAAAGAATTTTTTATAATCCATCTCTATCCTGCCAATCTGGATTTAAAAACAGATGCTAATAAAGCCAAGATTAAGGCGCGTACGTCCGAACTTATGCTTCAGCTCATAACTGACAAGTATAAATCATATGTGTGCGATTTTAAAGCCAATAATCGCGTACGGTATTAGAGAGGTAAGATCTTGTTTCTGAAGCGATCGGATTTCGATAATAATATGGGT
>DAWBVG010000077.1:0-12509 GCA_052279865.1 Muribaculaceae bacterium | reverse complement strand
GAATAAATACACCTGAACTCAAAGAAGGGGGAATAAGAAACTATTCAAATGATATAGAATACTAATTTGATGAAAGAAGATTTCAATCTGCAAAACAAAGCTAATTATAGTATTTGATATCGCATCTGAGATACTTAACAAACTATAGATTTATTAAGATGGCAACATTTTAGCTATGGTTAATTAAAAATAATCATTGTAAAGATGGTTTTTTAGAAATGATTATTACAAAGATGATTCTGAAAATATTGAATGGATAGATATATAGATAAAATAAGAGGGTGTAGCAACTGCTAACCCCTCTTATTTTATCTGCAATTATATTCTATAATTTTAGAGAGCCTGACGCACTTTGACATTGTCAATGAACCAACGGTTTACTTTGTCTGTCGGCCATTTATCATCGGCACTTCTGATAGTTATCTTCGTATTCTCATTGATATCTTGATCGCTTAAATCGATTACGGCGTTCATCCAGTCATGGTTGTCACCTTTCTTAAGGGTATGTGCCGGAACGGGAATTTTGACTTCACTGCCATTATTATCTACTATGACAATCAGATTGATTGCATCATATGCTCTGCCATCTTTCCCTGGATCTCCCTGTCGCATCGGAGACCAGTTAAAGCACAATTGCAAAGCTTCTCCAGCGGGGATATTCTTAAGACTTGGTAACACAAGTCCGGCCTCTATGCCCGTAAGTCCGAATTTGAGATAATTCTTCTGCATATAGATACGGGTCTCAAACGGACGGTCTTCCTTACCATCGAACGTAGCTTTTACGAAATTATAACCTCTGTCATATAATTCATCTATGAGCTTTTTGCCATCGGCGTTAACACCGGCTATGTTCTTGGATTCAGCTTTAACTTTATCGCTCTCCTTGACATAGTCATGAACACCTGCAATGGTCGTCCAGGGATCCATCCATTCGAAATCATCAAAGAAATATACAGTCTCGTTATATCCGTGGTCAATGATTTCTGAGGGTATAATGCGGACAACGGGAGTTGCTGTGCCTGCAAAATAACCGGTAACAGTTAATTTATGTCCACCTAATTCCTCTAATGAATTCATATCCTTGTAATCATAGATATAAGCAGAGTTTGCCATCCCTCTTATACCCACACATTTCATGATTGCATCATATGTGCCGGTCAGCGTGATAAGCTGATAATTAGAAGCATTTATTTTATCCAGATTACCTGTTACATCCAATGGCTGGACTCCGGTCACTGTCCCTGTGCCCTCATCTGTCATCTTACCACCTTCGATATAAGGTATCTTCATGTCGCTGGTGAGCTTCTCTCCTACAACCGTCAATTTTTGACCTATCGTTACAGAGAATGGGGCATCAGCCACATATACATTTGAATTACCATCAGTGGCTACAAAACCTGAGCCAGTGACTGTAAGGACTGTGAGAGCAGGTATTTTGACGATAGTTTCATCGTCAGCTGCCAACGCTGTTTCAATTGTAAAATCAACAGGATCGCGGAATTTATCTCCAGCCTGCCGGACAATCACGGTAGCGTTGCTTGCAAGATTGCGTCCCTTAAAGATAACATTCCCCTTTCGAGGATTATCTACCAGCCCTTCTCTTGTATTTTCACTAACTGAAATTTCCACTTCTGTACGACCGGCATGTCCTGAAGTTGGAGAAACTGTTACCCAATCAGGAAATTCTGCCGTCCAATCGCCATCTGACGTAACTGTTATCAATTGAGGTCCAGAGGGAGACGTAGAGTATTCCAGCACATCAACACTTGCCAAAATTGCTCTTGACAAATTTGTCTCGTCATCACTGCAGGATGTAAATATACATCCTATTGCAGCGATAAGAGCGCCAATTATTAAATATATTCTTTTCATTGTAATTAATCAATAATTAAAACAAGCTTACCAATTCGGATTCTGTATCAGATTGGGATTTAGATTAAGTTCTTTAGTTGGAATCGGATAATAATAATCGCGAGCCTCATTGAATTGTGACTTAGGTTGATTCTTTGAACCATGCATATAACCTGAATTCCCGTCAGACAGAATCACACCAGATCCAATTTGCAAAACAGTTTCTTTATTCGGGTTTTTGGGTTTAGCAGTACCTTCTTCATAAAGTATATAATCAGGTACTCCATCACCTGTAAGGTCATAGCTGCCAGGACCGGGGAAATACATGCCAGTGAAAGGCTGATCTATCATCTTTCCGCACTTCCAACGCATCAGATCAAACCATCTTTTACCTTCCTGAACCAATTCAATACCACGTTCACGACGGATCTCAAGTATTACTCCTTTGTTATTTCCCGCTACATTGAAGAAACCAGATTCCGGGTGTACATCACCATCAAGATATGGATCGGGATTGCTATTGGCTGTCATCATATTAAGCCCAGGCATTCCAACACGTTTACGAATCTCATTAACAGTATTGTTAAGGTCTGTTTGGCTAAGCGTACCAAGCTCTGCCTTAGCTTCTGCAAGATTTAAAAGAACTTCCGCATAGCGGAATTCAGGCAGGTCACAATTGGAGCTTGAATTCGCATCTAAATTAAAATCACCCATTGTAGAGGGACCTACAAATTTTATAGGTTGATATCCAGTGACTGCATTGGCGATGTCGGCAGCTAAAATATTGTCCGCACCCTCGCGTTTATAGTTAAGTCCACGAATAGATTGTGCCAGACGAGGATCACGATCCTTCATCTCATCCACAAACTGCATTGTCTGCCACCCCGGCTTGTCAGTGAAACGGCTTCCATCTTTCATAAGATAAGTGCATACGAACTTACGTGTATAACCCGGACGACCTTGCGTAGAACGTATTGTGAATGCGTTTGCATTATGTTGGATTCCTAATGAAGAATCATAGTCAACAGCAAGGATATATTCGTCGATATTCGCATTTAGAGCATTGAAAAGATTGCGGTAATCGTCTGCCGGTTTACCGGTGCTGTAAATTTTATATTTACCATAATTACCGGTCATAAGCTTTTCTGACGCATCCACACACTGTTCAAGATAGTATTTCCAATCATGACCATCTAAAACGATGTCATGATATTTACGGAAAGTACCTTCAAAAAGACAAAATCTTGACTTCAATGCCAATGCTGCACCTTGTGTTACTCGGAATGGGGCAGATTTCTCATCTTCCTTCTTTGGAAGGAATTCAATTGCGTAATCCACATCCTCCAGCATTTTTGTGAGTATTAACTCGCGAGAATCACGGGGAGCTGTCAGCAATGGATCAGTAGACTCAAGTTGCCGTTCCACCCATGGTACATCTCCAAAACGCTCAACCTTCTGGAAATAGAAATAGGCACGAAAAAATTTGGCAACCGCTGTGTATTTTTTTACTGCATCAGGATCCTCACATTGATGAATATACTCCAGGAGTGTATTAATTCTGCGCAAAACTCCCCAAGACCAGCCACCGCCACTTTCTGGCAAAGTACGATTGGATCCTGCCTTCAAAAGGGTTGACATTGGTATTGCAATCATGTCATCACCCTGATCATTATAACAAAGATTGTCGCTTGGACTTTGCGTGAGGACATTTGGATAAAAATAATTGCTGAAAAGTTGAAGGTCGTTTGCCGTCCTGAAATATTCTTCAAGACCAATGCTCGCCTTTGGTTTTAAATCGATAGCGTCCTCACATGATGTGGCACCAATCATCAGAAGAGCCGCCAACGGTAATATATATAGTTTCTTCATTACTTTAATGTTTTGAAATTAGAAAGTTACATCAAGACCAAACATAAAGCTCTTCGACCAAGGATAGAACATATTGTTTGTATCGCCGCTGTCGTGGGATCCCATCGCCTCTGGGTCAATATATTTTGAATTCTTCTTCAATGGAGACCAATAGCAAAGGTTTTCTCCAGTGAAATAAATCCTTACCTTTTCCATTAAAGCTTTGCGAGTCCATTTTTGTGGCAATGTATAGCCTATTGTAAGGTTCTTGAAACGTAAATACCTAAGATTCTGTATGTATTTGTCGTTTTTATATGTTGAAGATCTCAGATAACCGCCAGAAGACTGATAACCCATCATACGTGGAAAATAGGCATCCGGATTATCTTCACTCCATATTTTATCCTTGAAGTCTACAGGTATGAAGGACAGGAATGACTGAGAGTAACATCCCCAAAAATCATAGTCATAACCATCAGGATAACGATAATGGTTGCCTGTTCCCTGGAAGAATGCACTGACATCAAATCCAAAATAGCTGATGTTTGCCCTGAAACCATATTGTAAATGAGGATTGCTGTTACCATATTTGTAACGGTCGCCGGGGTTATCGACAGTATTATCACCTATGCCGATCTTGCCGTCATTATTACGGTCTACGAATTTCAAGTCTCCAGCCTGCCATCCGGAACCAAGATATTTGTTGATATTGGAGTAGCTGTGGTCAATACGCGATGTGTATTCCTGAGCTTCTTCGGTAGTTTTGAAGAAACCATCTGTTTGATAAACCCAGATTTCACCGAGTTCCATTCCTTCATAATAATCTTTCGAGAAAGATTTATCCTTATTGTCGAATTTAGTAATAACACTCTTATAATCAGATAAATTAAATCCAACTCCATAAGTGAGTTTATTACCAAAAAGATTGAAAGAATCACTCCAGTTTATTGCAATTTCATATCCTTTTGTTCTGAGGTCAGCTACATTCATTTGAGGTGACGTAGCACCGTATACCCCGGGGAGGTCAATACCGGGGGCAAGCATGTCATTTGTATCACGAATATAAAGGTCAACCGTAGCATCAAGACGATTATTAAAGAAACCAAGATCAAGACCGAGGTCATATTGATAAGTTTTCTCCCATGTCAAATCCGCTGCAATAGGCGAGCCAAGGGTTGCATAAGTGCCATAATTATTACCTTCTCCAAAGGAATATTTATCGCGTTTATCCTTTCCGTCAAACAACGCGGAGCCGACCTTTCTCATGAATGTATAATAATCCGATACATTCTGGTTGCCAAGAGTACCGTAAGAGAAACGCACTTTACCATTGCTCCACCATGGCTGCAGTGACTCAAAGAATTTTTCTTCAGAGAAGCGCCAGCCAAGAGAACCTGAAGGGAAGAAACCCCAGCGATGTCCTTTTGCGAATCGTGAAGAACCATCATAACGACCTGAAATTTCAACAAGATACTTGCCTAAATAATCATAGTTTACACGACCGAAGATACCTTGAAGTGCATATGCATTCTGACCACCTTCAACACTTGTAACAGAATTACCATCTGAGTCAGTACCGACCAAATTCAAATCATTCAAATCATCCGTAATCAAATGTCTTCCATATGCATATACGCGCTTGTAATTGCGAGTTTCATAGTTGTAACCGGCTACGACTGTCAAATTATGTGCATCGTTAAAGGTATCTTTATATGTTGCCAACGCGTTTACAGCATAATAATTATACGTTTTAACCTCTTCTGAAAGACCATCTTCGCCGACTCCTTCAATCCTATACTGCATCGGTTGTTCCGGATAGAGACGATATGGTATTTCCACACGACGATGCATTTCACGAAGCTGATTAAATCGATAAGTGAAATCACCACTGATAACCAGCTGTTTTATCGGTTGATAATTTAATCTTGTAACATTTGTAAAATCAGTCTTTTTTTCTTCTCCCGGACTCTTGCCCATATCATAAAGAATATGACGACCATTGGCGACGGCATAACTTGTGCAATAAGGTGTGTAGTACATATAGGAGCCGTCCGGGTTAGTCAGAGGATAACAAGCCATCGCATGCCTGGAAGTCCCTTGCATTGCACTTTCAACGTATCCCTGATATGCATAAGTAGAGCCATAAAAAGAGGTATTATTGCTGACGGTCAACCATTTGTTAATCGGAAAATCTATTTTTGCACGCAAATTGTATCTTTTGTACGTACCTCCGTTAATCTTCATTAGGTCATCTTGAAAATTGAGGCCTCCTGACAGGAAATAACGAATTTTTTTCAAACCTCCGCTAAGAGATACATTATGCTGCTGTGAGAACCATTTGTCTTTGTAGAGAGTATCATACCAATCATGGTTCGCATAATATTTCCAGCGTTTTCCAGTCGGGCAATCTTTAGTAACACCTTCGGGATTATCTTCCAGTACAACCCACGGACGATCAGGATGTTCAGTCTTATCATTCACACGTGCGAGAAGTTCTTCCATATCCTTCTCATCATATTTGGTGTTTTTAGCTTGTCCAGCCGCCTCTCGGAAAGCATTGTTGAGGTACACTGACCAATAACCGGTGCTCTCATATTCTCGACATGTTGTAGGCTCCTGCCAGCCGAAACGTCCGTTATAACGCACTGTTGCCTTGCCTTCGTTGTCCTGTCCGTTTTTGGTAGTTACCAAGATTACTCCGAATGCGGCACGTGCGCCATACACAGCAGCTGCTGAGGCATCCTTGATGACAGAGATGGACTGTACATCATTAGGGTTAACATTATCAATCTCTCCAATAGCACCGTCAATAAGCACCAACGGATCTCCGCCTTTGTTGATTGATGCTGCTCCTCGAATGTTCAGCGTGGCTGAAGATCCGGGAAGCCCTGATTTTGTAGTTACGTTCAAACCTGCTACCGTTCCCTGCAGCATATTCGTAATGTTTGCTGCCGGGCGGTCTTCCAGTTTTTTGCCATCAAGCGATGCGACAGCGCCAGTGAGGTTTACCTTCTTCTGCGTGCCGTAACCGATAACCACGGTCTCCTCAAGGGTCTGCGCGTCTTCCTTGAGCACGATCTTGAGGTCGTTCTGGCCTGCGGCAACCTTAACCTGCTGGGTCTGGTAGCCTACGTAAACGATCTTCAGCGTCGCCTGTCCCTCAGGCACCTGAAGTGAGAATCTGCCGTCGATGTCGGTCATGCAGCCCGTGCGGCTGTTCTCCAACATCACGCTGACTCCGATCAGCGGCTCACCCGCTTCATCGGTGATGGTGCCCCGAACCTCCCGGCTCGCCGCCAGTATCGGCAGGCTTACCAGAACAGACACCATCAAAAGAATTAGTCTTCTGACTTGTTTCATAAGGTAGGTATTAGTAAGTAAAAATTATGTTTTCCAGTGGAATATTCCCCAAGGGGGATGGAACCGGGAAGCCGGCAGGTCGGCAAGACCTACAGACTTCCCCGTAAGTTATTACTTTATATTGATTCTATAGGTAGCTTCATCGAATGCTTTCGGGCGCTGCATGTTCTCTGTCCAAACATGTCCGAATTCATCTTTCACGGTAATGATAAGATCCGTATCTTTGTCAGGTGCTGTCACCTTGAAGAAGTGATGACGATTCTGTACTGTTCCGATGGGCTGGCTGCTGATATCCCCATTGAAACGCTTAGCAGTCTGAGCCATTATCTGCACAGGATCATATGCGTCAACCCTTTTCACTTCAAGAGCCTTTCCATCGGCAGTCGTTACGTTCACTGTCCAACGTGAATTCATCTGCCATACATTAATAAGCACCTCATTACGTTCTACGCCATCATATCCTTTGATGATTCTTGCAAATGTATTTCGCAGACTCGTGTTCTTAAGGTTGGGCACGTCATCCATTGAGAAGGATACATTATTAAGGTCATAAGAACGGAACTGGAAGTTTTCATCCTTGCCGGCGCATTTGTAAATCCATTTCATGTCTTTGCCGGTGATATCCCATACGCCGTAACCGCAAGGAGTTCCGTCCGAGCTCTGAAGCAAACCGGGAGTGAGGTTACCGCTCCACCACCAGTCGGAACAGATGGCGGAAAGGTTATGCTCATAGATGTTGCGACCACCTGTGATAGCATCTTCCGGAACGATATTATAACTGCGATGTGTATGACCTGTTACATAATGAACTGTCTGATAACCGTCGAAAGCAGCAATAAGCTTGTCAGCATCGATCATGGTCTTGCTGAAACCGGTTGCACCCTGATGCCAGTCGAATACGGGCACATGCAACATAACCATTATGGGAGTGGATTTGTCGACATACTGCAAATCCTTTGCCAACCATGCCCACTGCGGATCGTAAAGCTGTCCGGCAACCTGAGTGTCGCGGTTTTTATCACCATCAGTTTTATTGCTTGCTGTCACATATTTTGAGCAATCAACATTATCAAGCATTACATAATGCACACCTCCGATGTTGAATGAATAATATGGAGGAGCTACGCTTCTTGAGAATGCTCTCTTAGCTCCCGACTGTCCCATACCATACATGTCATTATCATGGTTACCGATAGTGTGATAGATTGGTAAACCGGAAAGCACTTCATTAATAGTGGTGTGATAATCCGATGGTCCAAAGGGACGATCATACCAATATAAGTCCCAAGTCATGTCACCGAGGGTGATTCCATACACTTTCTGACCTCCCTGAAGGCCTTTAACGTATGTATTGATTTCAGATGCAACATTACGGAACTGACCTAAGTCATTATTCGCTTGGCGATTTGCCACGTGCATGTCGCCAAGGAAAATTACCTTATAACGGCTCTGGTCAACCTTTGTAAGAGTAAAGCTCTGATTCTCGGGAACATCTGCATTAGAAATAAGAGTGCGGTAATGATCGGGGAATACGCCGTTAAGCTGACATTCATATCCTGAAGGAACGGATATAAACACATATCCGTTTTCTTTACCGGACTTCAACTGGTAAATACCCTTGTCATCGGTAACTGTGGTTTCAACGCCGTCGCTGACAACTACGCCAGCTATCGGACCTTCTGCCGATTCCACAATACCATAGATGGTTGTGCCCGGCTGGATCTCGATTTTAGCAGCTACAACATTGATTGTCAGGCTACCGATTTTAACGCGACGTTCACCGCGTTTAACATTTAGTTCGTAGGTTCCGGCAACGAAATCTGCAGGAAGCTTGAAACAGAAATGATCTGCAGCAGCTTCTGTAACTGCGCAAGTCTTAATTGCGCCACCTTGTATAAGGTAAATCTGATCTGAGGTAAGGAGTGTGTTTTCTCCATCAATGCGGCAATCTTCCCCTTTTACAACATCAACGCTTGAAGGGAGGGTAACTTTGATTTCTGTGGTGTCGCCACCTCCGTTAGGATTATCAGGTCCTTTAGGATCATCTCCACAGCTGACAAATGCCAACGAAAAGATTGTAAACACCATGGTTGCCTGTAAGAGGCAAAGGAGTTTCTTAGTCATGATCTGATGCTAATTTTATTCTAAGGTTAGTATTTTATTTACTTCCGTTTAAGGTTTCAAAATTATAACATTCTATTATAATGGATCTTACGCCAATTTACAACCGGATTAGAGCTTACTTTTAGGCATAAAATACGCTAACAGATGTTAAATTTTGCGTAAATTTATATCAAAATTTCGTTTGGTGCAAATTTTTACACAAAAATTGTTTCGAAACGTAAATTTTAAGTTAAATTTATTAATTTAAGTTTCATCTTAAAAATAAATTCTATAATAAAACGCAAAGGCGCGAAGGAGCCAAGTTCTTTCTTAAAAAAAGTAAGGTCGTTTCACTCCTGCCAAGGCGCAAAGCCGTGCTACAAATATGAGAATCTCAGATATTTAAGGATCTATAAAACCATTAACAACTCTTTCTATTCCATCTTTCAATTTTAATTGATTAAAATTGAAAACAAGCCCAAGTTTCAAACCCGATAATTTTAGATAAGAAAGAAGTTGGCTGGCGTATAATCCACTGTACTGTTCTCTTGCCTTTAGTTCAAGAACGATCTGGTCGTTAACCACAAGATCTGCACGACAAGCATTAGCTATGACTAAGTCTTTATATACAAATGGCATACTTACCTCTTCTTCCGCTTTAAAGCCTCTGCTTCTTAATTCATAAGCCAATGCCATTCGATAATACTTCTCCAAAAGACCTGGACCCAATATTTTATGCACATCTATCGCAGCCCCAATAATCGCATGAGACATTTGTTGAAGTTCTATATCTCATGTCACTATATTATTTTCCATAATAATATACTCATCAACCGAATCAAGCTTTGCGTCTTCGCTAATCGCTTGCGATTCTTTCACATGATTACTAAACTTTGCTTCTTTGCGCCTTTGCGTCTATAAAACCAACAACGACTAAAATAATGGAAGAGTGGAAGTGGAGTCGATGTATTTGCGCTTGAAGTCGGCATCGGTCATGCAGAGCATCATGATACCTTGGATCAGCGTTACAATTTCCCAGAGTCCACAGGTAATCGCCGTCAGAAGTATGGTCAGAAATCCGGCACCTACTCTTCCGAGCACAAAATATTGAACTCCAAGGCCTCCAAGGATTATCGCCATTATACCACAGAGGGTTTTCTTGGAAGAGATTTCCGCATTCCCGGCTGCTGCCTTTCCGCTACGCTGATAACGCTCCATAAGCTCAGGATAGGTGTAAAGAGGCTGCCATGCGCCGCCGTCACGGCTTACGGGTGTGTCCTGGCTTATCGGGTAAGCCATCATCTGATCCGCGCTCATCGGACCAATCGTCTGGTTGTTAAGGGTAATGTAATACATCTTATATATGTTTAATGTGTAATGTTTAATGTGTAATTTTATGAGGTATTAGGCTTTAGGTATTAGGCTTTAGGTATTAGGCTTTAGAATTGATTCTATTAATTCCTAACTCCTCATTCCTAATTTCTAACTCTTAATCCCTAATGCCTAAAGTCTACAGAGATTTTCTGATGCAAATATAGACACTTTTTATAAAAAATTTGTTAACTTTACACATAAAATTAGAAATTTAACATTCTCGTAACACCCTTATGTCTGAATACAACGACTCCTTCGATTCCAATGAAAGCCTTCCATCGGATGTGACTGCCAACAACAATGATAACACAAATCCCTCACCAACGGAGAAGAAAACCGTGCTCTCGGGGATGTTTCGCGACTGGTATCTCGAATACGCGAGCTATGTGATTCTGGAGCGTGCAGTTCCTCATATCGAGGATGGACTGAAACCTGTGCAGCGCCGTATACTCCACTCAATGTCAACACTCGATGACGGGCGCTTCAATAAGGTGGCAAACATCGTGGGCAACACCATGCAGTATCATCCACATGGCGATGCATCCATCGGTGATGCGTTGGTACAGTTAGGACAAAAGGAACTGCTTGTAGACACACAGGGTAACTGGGGAAACATTCTGACAGGAGATTCCGCTGCTGCACCCCGTTACATCGAAGCGCGACTTTCTGAATTCGCTATCGAGACAGCTTTCAGCCCCAAAATTACGGAATGGACGCTCTCTTACGACGGTCGCAAGAAAGAACCTGTAACCCTCCCCATGAAATTCCCTTTGCTTCTCGCTCAGGGGGTGGAGGGTATTGCCGTGGGTCTCTCTTCAAAAATTCTTCCTCACAATTTCAATGAGATCATTGATGCCGCCGTGGAATATCTCCACGACCGACCATTCCGCCTGCTGCCGGACTTTCAGACCGGAGGACTTCTCGACGTATCGAAATATAACGATGGAGGTAGAGGCGGTTCCGTGAAAGTGCGCGCAAAGATTGAAAAAATCGACAATAAAACACTTTGCATTACGGAACTCCCCTTCGGCAAAACGACAGCTACCCTTATTTCCTCGATTTTAGGAGCGATGGAGAAGGGGAAGATAAAGATTCGCAAGGTTGATGACAATACTTCCGCCACAGCCGAGATTATCGTACATCTCATTCCGGGCACTTCTTCCGACAAAGCCATAGATGCCTTGTACGCCTTCACTGATTGCGAAGTTTCCATCTCTCCAAACTGTTGTGTGATCCGCGACCGCAAACCGGAATTCCTTACAGTCTCCGACTTGCTCCGTTATTCGGTAGACCATACGCAGGAAATGCTGCGTCAGGAACTCGATATCAAACTCGGCGAGACCCGCGAACAGCAAATGTTCTCTTCCCTCGAAAAGATTTTCATAGAGGAAAGAATGTATAAGGATGAGAAGGTGGAACAATCGCGTGACATGGAAGCTGCGATACGCCGGGTAGATGAACTGATGGAGCCGTTCAAGCCTTCGTTCTTCCGTGCTATCACAGACGAGGACCTTATCAAGCTCTGGGAAATAAAGATGGCACGTATCCTTAAATTCAATTCTCAAAAAGCCGATGAGAAGATCGCGCGTCTTGACGAAGAGATTGCCCGGCTGGAATACGATCTCGAACATATCGTGGAATTTACTGAGAAATGGTATATCCATCTTAAGGAAAAATATGGCGACAATTTCCCGCGACGCACCGTGATACGCAGCTTCGACTCAATTGAAGCCACCAAGGTGGCTGAGGCAAACAAGCGTTTCTACTACGATGCGGAGGGTGGTTTCATCGGCACAGGATTGAAAGACAAGGAATTCAAATTCACATGCTCCGATATTGACGACATTCTTGTCATATACCGCGATGGCACGTACAAAATCGTGCGCGAGCAAGAAAAATTATATGTCGGCAAAAAGGTCATCAAATTAGGGGTATTCAAGAAGGGAGCCAAGCGCAAGATATACAACGTTGTC
>DAWBVG010000076.1:0-1773 GCA_052279865.1 Muribaculaceae bacterium | reverse complement strand
CTATCAACGCTATTGAGTGCCATCCATCAAGCGAGAGTTTATCGGAGTTGCCGTTGAAGTTGAAAGTGAAAACATTCTGAAGCGAATAGGTGAGAACACACCCCGACAGCAACAACAACCACGAGAGCTGTAGCCATATAAGGAGCAATGGTAGAAATGCGAACGAACCATAGATGGCATTGTATTTCGATACATATATCTGACCATTGACAAACAGAAGCTGTAATATCGTGAAGGCAATAGCACAGATGGCTCCCGAAATGGCGGCATATTTTATATCGACTTTCGTGTTCGGTATCAGAAGGAAGGAAAGGGAGAAGGCAACCCAGCACAAAATGACCGGGGCGGTTTCGAGAATGACGTTTACAACGGGGGTAAGGAAGGGGAGATTGAGGTTATCCTGTATAGTGGTAGACATGAATATCGAGACACCGGATGAGCATATCATGAGAATGGGAATAATCAGGCAGATTGCAATGTAATCTGTTATTTTCTGATAAAAAGAGCGTTGTCTCTTGATGTCCCAGATCATGTTGAATGCATCTTCAATGCAGGAAAGGAGGGAGATCACTGTCCACAGCAGGAATAATATGCCAATGCCGACAAATATGCCCTGTGATGCTTCCGTGAGATAGGAATCAACAAATTTGAGAGCTGCCGAAATTGCGGTGTGCTGGGAGGGGAAGAAATTGTATAGTTCTTCCTGCAGATAATCCTGCAAGCCGAAACCTCTTCCAATAGCCACAAGTAGCGCGATTGCCGGCACAAGTGCAAGCACTGTGGAATAAGTCAGCGACATGGAGCGCGTTTGCAGATCGCGGTCGAGAAAAGAATTTACAGATAGGTTGATGGTGCGGATGATGCGCACGCGCATGGTTTGTCGCGGGTCGTTCCATACACCCGTTATGCAGTAATCGATAGCATTCTTAACTTTTATCACCGCATTTGATACAAAATCCTTGATTTTATCGATGAATCCCATGTCTGTAAACAACTCAAAAGCAATATATCTATATAACAAAAAGGAGTCTTTGGCAGTTTTGCCGAAGACTCCTTTGTGATGAAGAGACAGAGATGATGTAAGCCGGGTTATGTGCCCGGACGAGAATGCCCGGGTGTCTGTCATTTATCTAAGCGCGTCGGTTGCCCGACGGCTTTAGCAGCCTACCCCCCGGCAATGGACGAGCAATCCTTAGCTGCCGGTATATTTGGCCTTGCAACTCGCGGGATGTGCGGACCCCCGCTGTCGCCAGCGGAGCCGGTGGGCTCTTACCCCACCTTTTCACCCTTACCGCAAAACGCGGCGGTTATTTTCTGTCACATATCGCCCCGACGTCGCCGCCGGCTTTCCGTTAGGAAGCGCGATGCTCTGTGTTGCCCGGACTTTCCTCCTGACATCCGATGAACGGATGCCCGGCGACAGACCACATTTCTGTCTTATCTTATAACGGAGCCTTGCGACTCTTATTTTTCAGTATCTAAATTTTCTTTTGAACAGTTTCTGAATCTTCCGTTTTTTCATTAGATAAGGTATTGTCGGAAACATCGGAAACATCAGGAGATAAGTCTGATTCAGATTTACTTTCTTGTTTTGGCTCTTCGTTATTTCCGGTTTTTAATTTTTGTTGAGCCGCTTCTGCAGCTTTGCGGGCTGCTTCTTCGCTCTGGCGCGCAGCTTCTGTATTGGCTTTTGCTTGGGCGAGTCTTGCCTTCGCCTCTTTTGCCTCTTCTTTGGCTGCGCGTTCCTGTTCCTTGGCGAGGCGACGTGCCTCT
>DAWBVG010000075.1:0-2289 GCA_052279865.1 Muribaculaceae bacterium | reverse complement strand
CAAGGGTATAAGAGTTTATGTGGATTTTCAGAATCCATTCACTATCACCAGATTTAAAGACTGCGATCCGGAAATTATCAATGCCGCTGCCAATCTCAATGGCGGACAGTTTCCGCAAAACAGAATATACACCTTTGGCGCAAAACTAACTTTTTAAATCTAAAGAAACATGCGTAAACACGTAAATATATTTTTAGGATTGGCAACGGCGTTGCTACTTGGCGGATGTGAAAACAATTTCGATCCTCAAATTTACGGCAACCTGATGCCTGGGGATTTTCCTTCTACGGAGAAGGAATATGAATCCTATATGATGACATGTTACCTTCCGTTCACAACGGTATGGACTTATGACATGGCTTCAGCCGGATTACAACACGGCTGGCATATTCCCGCCGGAGGTGTGATCAGAATGTTTGATTCCACAAGCGATATAAATGGTCGCCATGCACATGCCGGAGATGAATGGGGACGCTATCCTCTGGGAGATTTTACAAACGCCCAATATTATTGGCGAGGCACGGTAAGTGATGCAAATTCACTCAATCATTTTCCCAAAACAGCCCAGATCACACGCTATACCGAGATTATCGATGTGTTGATGAAATCTGATCTCAATGATGCCGTGAAACGGGGTCTTATAGGAGAGGCTCGTCTATGTCGCGGACTTATGATGTATTATCTTCTGCATAATTTCGGACCGGTCAGGGTTGTTCTTGACCCAACGAAGATTCTTGACTCGGCAACGCTCTCGAATGTGACACGTCCGACTCTCGATGAGATGTGTGGCTGGATAGCGGAAGATTTCGAATATGCTGTGGCAAATGCTCCGGAGACAGCTAAGGAGCAGGGCAGGTTCACACGCGATTATGCCCGTTATTGTCTTATGCGGCATTGCCTGAATGAGGGTGACCATATGCCGGGATATTATGATCGCGGTCTGGAAATGTACAGTGAACTGAACACAGGAAAATATAGACTTTTTGATCAGGGAGAAAATCCATATGCGGCGCAATTCCTGAATGCCAACAAATTTAATTGCGAAGTGATAGCTGCCGTCAGCTGCAATTCAGATGCCGATGGAAACCCGATGCACGGAAATTTCAACCCCTTCATGATGCTCGCGTTGCCGGGCGACGTTGCCGAGCAGGATCCGTTCCCTCGTGGAGGAGGTTGGCTGCAGGCATTCAGTATCGACAAAACGTTTTATGAAACATTCGAGGCTTCCGACTTGAGACGCAAGACAATTGTGACAAGTTACGTCGCCAAAGATGGTGTTACTGTGACCAGAAACAACTTCGGAGTCAGATGGAACGGATACATTGTTAACAAATGGTCCCAGGAGACTGCTACTACCTTTCAGGGTCAGGATATCCCTTTGGCAAGATGGGCAGACGTTTTGTTGATGTATGCCGAACTTTCGGCGCGTAAGTCGAAGACTGTCAGTCAGGATGCTGTCAATGCCGTCAATCTTGTTCGCAATCGCGCAGGGCTTGCCGGACTGACATCTGAAGCCACCGCGTCATTGGAATCATTCCTTGACGCGATTCTGACTGAACGCGGTCATGAACTGATGTATGAGGGGTGCAGAAAGATTGACTTGGTACGCTTCAATGTATATGCTCAGAAAATGTATCAGACCAAACAGACAATACCTACCTCCCAATATATACCATTGCCCAACTACGCAGTTGATCAGGCGAAGACGTCGGGAATCGAATTGCAGCAGGAATGGTGTCGTGATGGCTGGAAAGAAGATGTAGAGAAGGCAAACCCGTCATCAATATAATCTCATCATAAATATATAATATTATGAAATATAATCTTTTAAAAAATATAATAGCGTTACTTGCTGTCTGCTTCACATTGACCGCATGTGGCAATGATCTTACTCCCGCCATTGATAAGACGGAACGACAGGAGGTGACCGATGGAGGATATCTTTTCGCCTTTATCACGAATGCACGTTATTATAAAATCCACTATGCAATCTCCAGAGACTGCTATAATTGGCAGACATTAAACAAGGGAGATGTGATAAACCAGGGCTATAAGGGTCATCCGGATATCTGCCGTGGAGGTGACGGCAAATATTACATGATAGGTGTGATGCCCCTTGCGTTGTGGAGTTCGGAAGATCTGATAAACTGGGATGTTGCATACCTTAACAATAAGATTTTCGATGATGCCGATGAAATCGGTTTTTATGCCGTCAACGATTACGGTGCTCCCAAAATATTCTATGATGAGGATACCGGACAGTATATGATCAGCTGGCACGGATGCCGT
>DAWBVG010000074.1:0-9360 GCA_052279865.1 Muribaculaceae bacterium | reverse complement strand
TGCTTCAAAGAGGAGTTTGGCGTGAATCCCTCGGAATTAATACGTAGTATTCAGAATAAAAATATCTGATAATCTTCCCGTTTCTGTAGTTTTTACTTTTACATATCACTAATTTTTGTTAAATTTGCGCTAAAATTGGTAAATTTTTCGCATTTATTTACAATCTTCATTCTAACTACAGATTCTTTTGACATTATGAAATCCCGTTTAATCAGTTTCGGATCCCTTGCCGGGCTTGCCGTGATTCTAACGGGGTGTGTCGACAATGATTACGATCTTTCGAATATCGACACAACCTCGGAGATTAAAGTAAACAACCTGACTCTACCTGTCAAAATGGATGCCATAACCCTCAACGACATCTTTGATATCGAAGAAGGAAGCAAAATCCAGACAGTCACTGTCAACGGACAGGAATTCTATGCCGTAACGCAACACGGCGACATCAACTCCCAATCCATCGACATCCCTGCGTTCACAACATTCTCTCCTACAATTGCAGAGACGAACGCCACTTTCGAACTTCTGATGCCCGATATCAATACTCGCGCCGATCTTCCTACTCTCGAATACCGATATAATCTGAAGGAGTTTGATCCGCAGCCTGTAAGCATCAAGGCAAACGGCATAGACGATGCTGTTCGCGATATCCTTATGCTCGAATCCAAACCTATGACATTCAAGGTGACATTCAGAGAGACTGACCTTCCTTCATTCATTGATCTCTACTTCGAAAAACTTGAAGTAGAGATTCTCAAGGGAATGCAGTTCTCATCGCTACCTTCAAATTATTCATATGATCCAACTTCTGGCATTCTTACACTTACCGACATCCCATGCCCCAATAAGACTGTGACCATCTCACTTACAGCCACCGGTATCGATTTCACTAAAAACAATACCAAAGTGAAAGATGGCAGTTTCGACTATACCGGGGAAGTGCGTCTGATTTCCGGAATCTTGAAGACCGTTATCAATCTCTCTCAGGCAGAAACATTTACCCCCTCCGCAAGGGTTAACTTTAATGTCAAGACCGTTGTGGATCCGTTTGAAGCCACACATTTCACAGGCAATGTGGAGTATCACCTCACAGGGAATGGTCTCGATATTGCCCCTGTAACCCTCAACGACATCCCCGATTTTCTTAATCAGCCGGGCACAGATCTCAAGCTTGCCAATCCTCAGATATATCTTAACCTTAATAATCCGGTAGCCAATTATAACCTCTATTATCAGACAGGGATTGAGCTTGTTTCAGTGCGAGGTGAGGATAAAACTCCTTATTCACCCGATAATGGCAAACTTATAGCCACCGAAGCTTATAATCCCGGTCCCTATAATTTCGTGCTTTCGCCTAAAAATCCCACGAACCCACTTGACCAATATGCTTCACGTCTTGAGCATATCCCCTTCACAGGCTTATCTGAAGTGCTCAGTGGCAACGGCTTACCGGAACAAATTGAAATCAACCTTCTGAAACCGGAGCTACCATTCCAGAAAGTTGTTCGTTTCGAACTTGGCAATCCCATTGACGGAATTTCAGGAACATACGATTTCATCGCTCCCATCGCCCTGAAAACCGGTTCCACCATCGTATACAGCGACACGAAAGATGGCTGGAATGATGAAGATATAGACAAAATAAAAATCACTACTCTTGAAATTGAAGCCGACGTCACCAGCACCATCCCCCTTGAGGCTTCGCTCGTGGCATATCCGCTGATGGTTGGCGGAACTCGCATCCCTGGTGTGAAGGCTACAGGATCAATTCCAGCAAACGCAAAAGGCGAACATATCATTATCAAGATGGAGGGAACAATCGAACATCTCGATGGAGTAACATTCGAGGCAACAGTGCACCCCGGCTCTGACGATGCCCTTGCTCCGACACAGACTATACGTCTTGAAAATTTGCGCGCCCGCGTTTCCGGTTCATATACCACTGATTTTTAACACCCCAACCATCTAAACTTAACAAAATGAAATCTTTAAAGAAATTCTTTATCATAGCTTCGGTGGTTGCAGGCTGCTTCACTGCCGAGGCGCAGCATACCTACTCCGGTTATTTTCTTGACAACTATACGTACCGCTACGAAATGAACCCTGCTTTCGGCAATAGCCGAGGGTTCGTATCAATGCCGGCGATCGGTAATTTCAACACAGCAATCCGTGGAAACCTCCATCTCTCAGATATATTCTACAAATCTCCTGATGGCGGCAAGACAATGCTTTTCACAAATCCAAGCATCTCTGCATCCGAAGCATTAAGCAAATTCGGCAACCGCAATAAAATAGGCACAAACAATAAGATCAACATCCTGTCTGTAGGTTTTAAAGCATTCGGTGGTTTCAATGCTGTCTCCATTTCGGCTTCCGCCAACCTTGAGGCATCACTCCCGAAGGCTTTTTTCTCGCTTGCAAAAGAGGGCATCTCCAACACTACCTACGACATCAAGGATATGTTTGCAAACGCCAACGCATATGCCACGATTGCCTTGAATCATTCGCACGACATCAAACAGGTGCCGGGACTTAGAATCGGAGCATCTCTTAAATTTCTCGTAGGCGTAGGCAATATTGACGTGCGTTTCAATGAAGCGGACCTTACCCTCGGAGAAAACGCATGGACGGCACGCACCAATGCCGATATATATGCTTCAGTTACAGGAATGCGCTTTGAAATGGATACGTACACTCCGGAAGGTCCGAATGGAGGTCGTCCGCACGAATACGTGTCCGGAGCGAACCTTGACGATGGTTTCGGCATTAATGGTTTCGGTCTGGGTTTCGACCTCGGGGCAGAGTATAAATGGAAGGACTTTCGATTCTCGGCAGCCGTTCTTGACCTCGGTTTCATGAATTGGGGAAAAACGCAGTGGGCATCAACCGACGGCACACAAACTTTCACCACTGATGCCTACACTTTCAGCACCAATGGCGATGCCGATAATTCTTTCGACAATGAGCTCGACAACCTGAAGGACGATCTCTCTAAGCTCTATCAGCTTAAGGATATGGGTGAACTGAATTCTCGTACACGCGCATTGGCTGCCACGCTGAATTTCGGTGTTGACTATGAGCTTCCCGTTTATCGTAATCTACATTTCGGTTTGCTCAATTCCACCCGCATCAACGGGGCATACACATGGACGCAGTTCCGTCTCTCCGCAAACGTTGCCCCCGTAAAAGTATTCTCCGCTGATGTAAACGTTGCAGCCGGAACATACGGCGTTGGCTTCGGCTGGATGCTTAACCTCCACGCCCCCGGCATTAACCTATTCCTCGGCATGGACCACACCCTGGGAACCCTCAGCAAGCAGTTCATTCCCCTCAACTCCAACGCTTCATTCAACTTCGGTCTCAACTTCCCTTTCTGATTCCGGCTTGAACAAAGCAATGGTATAATAAATTAGCTGGCGAAGCCTGTTGAGTGAAAGCACCTTGGTGCTCCATATGCCGTAAAATAAAAAGGAATGCTCAATTGAGCATTCCTTTTTATTTTATTATCTCTTCTCAAGCTTCGCTTTAGAAGCGTCTTCCTCCCTGCTGTTTCATCTGGCGCATCATCTTCATCGGATTCTTCATCGATGTTGCCATTTTCATCATCTTGCGGGTGTCTTCAAACTGTTTCAACAGTTTGTTCACATCCTGCAGGGATGTGCCTGAACCCTTGGCTATGCGCTGACGACGTGTGCCTTTGATCACATCAGGATTCTGACGTTCATAGGGTGTCATGGAATGTATGATGGCTTCAATTCCCTTGAAGGCATTGTTATCGATATCAACATCCTTGATGGCTTTACCCACGCCCGGAATCATCGCGGCAAGATCCTTGATGTTACCCATCTTCTTGATGTTTTCTATCTGTTTGAGGAAATCGTCGAAATCAAATTTGTTTTTCTTAATCTTTTCCTGAATGCGTTCAGCCTCTTTCTGGTCGTAGATTTCCTGTGCGCGCTTGGCAAGCTCCACGATATCTCCCATGCCGAGAATACGGTTTGCCATACCCTCGGGATTGAACTCCTGAATATCTTCGAGCTTCTCGCCAACACCGACATACTTAATCGGCTTGTCAACAACCGCACGGATTGAAAGGGCAGCACCACCTCGGGTGTCACCATCGAGTTTGGTAAGAACCACTCCGTCGAAGTCAAGACGATCGTTGAAGGTCTTGGCTGTGTTGACCGCGTCCTGACCGGTCATAGAGTCAACAACAAAGAGTGTTTCCTGCGGATTGATAGCCTTCTTTATGCGCTCAATCTCATCCATCATCTCCTCATCTACAGCCAGACGACCGGCGGTATCAACGATCACAAGATCAAGATGATTTGCTTTGGCATGAGCAATCGCATTAAGAGCGATCTGAACAGGATCCTTGCTGTCTTCCTCTGTATATACGGGAACCTCAATACTCTCTGCAAGCACACGCAACTGTTCGCGTGCAGCCGGACGATAAACGTCGGCACCTACGAGCAACGGACGTTTCCCTTTCGTTGATTTCAACTTGCGGGCAAGCTTTCCGGTGAAGGTGGTCTTACCGGCACCCTGCAAACCAGCCATCAATATCACAGATGGATTGGCGTCAAGACGAAGCGGAGCCTCCTCTCCACCCATCATTTCGGTCAGCTCATCATGCACGATCTTGACCATAAGCTCTTTCGGCTTCAAGGCATTGATCACATTCTGACCCAATGCCTTTTTCTTCACCGTATCGGTGAAAGTCTTTGCCACCTTATAGTTGACATCGGCATCAAGCAACGCCCGCCTCACATCCTTCAGGGTCTCGGCAACATTGATCTCGGTGATCTTGCCCTCACCCTTCAATATCTTGAACGAACGCTCAAGGCGTTCCGATAGATTCTCAAACATATGTATTTAAGGTTTTAGGCTTTAGGTTTTAGGCCTTAGACTGATTCCTAAAACCTGACACCCATTGCCTGTGATTTCCTAAATTTAATTTTAATGATTTATTTATACCAGATCCTATTCCCTAAAGCCTAAAGCCTAATGCCTAATGTCTAAAGCCTATTAGTACTCGTCTCCGGGAAAATGACCTTCGGCTTCCACTCTTTCGCCTCTTCGGGAGTCATCTGGGCATAGGTCATGATTATGACTATGTCGCCGGGCTGTGCCTTTCGCGCAGCGGCTCCGTTGAGACAGATCACGCCACTGTCAGCTTCTCCTTCAATCACATACGTGTCGAAGCGCTCGCCATTGTTATTGTTCACGATCCAGACCCTCTGCCCCGGCAGAATTTCAGCAGCCTCAAGAAGCCGCTTGTCAATCGTGATACTTCCTATATAATTGAGATTCGCCTCGGTCACTGTGACGCGGTGAATCTTCGATTTCATCATTTCTATCAACATTTCTGTCTAATGTTAAATTTTTAATGTGAAATGTTTAATGCCATTGTTTAATGTGTAATTTTAAATGCGGAATGTAGAATGAGATATCGCGTCAGATCATTAAACATTACACATTCAACATTAAACATTACTTGCGGTAGGCAATATTATCTATGAGTCGGACATCGCCACAATATACCGTTATGCAGCCAACGATCCAGGGACTCTCCTCCCACTCTTCCACAGGAAGCAGGGTGCGGGCATCCACTATCTCGAAATATTCGACCTTCATGTGCGGCACAGCGTCAATCCGCTCCACCACGGTGTCGTGAGTCGCTCTTACACTATGCTCTTTCGAATATTCTACGCTATATTCCAGTGCTTTGTGGATCTCGGGGGCAACTGCTCGCTGTTCGGGGGTAAGAAGAGCATTGCGGCTTGATAGAGCCAGACCGTCATCAGCCCGTTTGATAGGACACGGCACAATATCTACATCGATACCCTCTGTCTTTATCATATTGCGGATCACGGCGATCTGCTGAAAATCCTTCTCTCCGAAATATGCGCGTGTGGGACGGCACAGACGGAAGAGAAGACTAACCACCTGAGCAACTCCCTGGAAGTGACCGGGACGGAATTTTCCTTCCATCACTTCTGCTGCGGTGCCAAGTTCAAACTCATGACGCGGCTGCGCCTCGGGTCCGCCGGGATACATCTCCTCAACTGTCGGAGCAAACACTGCCGTGACTCCCGCCTCTGCCAGCAATTTGAAATCATCTTCCTCCTTGCGGGGATAAGTGGCAAGGTCGGTGGGATTATTGAATTGAGTCGGATTTACAAACACACTTGCGATCACACACGGGTTTTCCTTCACGGCTCGCTCCACGAGCGACAGGTGACCGGCATGCAATGCGCCCATAGTGGGCACGAGCCCGATCGCGTTCCCGTGTTCCTTCTGCAGCTCCACAAAATCAAGGAGCTCAGCAACCTTTCTGATTATTATCATTTTTTCGATTGGTTATTTCAGCCTGCAAATTTACGAAATTCTTGCTAAATTCTAAATTTTTTACGCCATTATCGCCAAATATCGTCATTTTCACATATTTTAAGACGCCCCAAAGGGGCTGATTGACGCAAAATGACCCGAATCTCGATTTTTTTTATTAACTTTGCATCCGCTTGGTGCATACTGTTGCAAACGTATGCTCCAGGCTCGCAAACAGAACAGTATGGCAAAACAAAGAATCCTTTATGTCTCTCCCGAAATCGCTCCCTATCTCCCTGCTTCCGAGATAGCGACTTTAGGCCGCAACCTCCCGGTTGCCATGCATGGCAAAAAATACGAGGTGAGAACTTTCATGCCTAATTTCGGCAATGTCAACGAGCGTCGCAACCAGCTTCATGAGGTGATACGTCTCAGCGGCATTAACATTCCCATCAGAGATGCTGACCATCCTCTGATCATAAAGGTGGCATCGATGCAGCCTTCTCGCATCCAGGTCTATTTCATAGACAATGATGACTATTTCCAGAAACTCGATGACGATGTCGACAGCATCGGAACAAACCGACCCGATAACGACGAGAGGGTGATTTTCTTCTCTCGTGGAACTGCCGACACAGCCCGCAAACTCCGCTGGGAACCTGACATTTTACACGTCTCCGGATGGATTGCTGCGCTTGTGCCGCTCTACGCAAAGAAGGTATTCTCCGATGGAGTTTCTTTCAAAGGCACAAAGGTGGTGTATTCTCTGCTTGATGAAAAACCGGCGGAGACTATCGATCCGGATTTCCTTGACAAGCTTAGCGAAGACGGCATAAAGCCCGAAGATCTCGAGCTCTTTAAGGATATGCCTGCAAATACCAATCTCCTCCATAAGGTTGGCATCGCCAACTCCGATGCGGTGATTTTCAACAACCGCACTTCGGATCCCGAACTCGTGGAATTCGTTGAAAAGCTCGGTCTCCCCGTCCTTTTCCTTAATCCCGAAGAGGAGAACACCGACAAATACCACGAATTCTATCAATCGCTTTTAGCCAATGAAGATTAAATCCATATATGCGGCTGCGGCTGCCCTCTTTTCTCTCGCTGCTTTCTCTTCTTGCGAGGATTCCACAAGCCCCATCGGCGGCTCGCTCGTAAACGGCGAGGTGACCATCGTTGTTGACACCCTGGAGATGAAGCTTGACGCATCATCTATCCTGGAGCCAAACTTCGATTCCCGCACCCAGACGAAACTCTTGGGACGCATCAACGTGCCTGAATATGGTTCTCTCGATTGTTCTTTCGTGAGCCAGTTGATGTGCGCCACAAAGATGAACATACCTGATTCAATCACTGTCAACGAAATCGACTCCATGCGCATGGTGCTCACCGTGCCACGTGGTTCGCTCACCGGTGATTCCCTTGCGCCGCAGCAGCTAAAGGTATATCAGCTCACAAAACAGCTTCCTTCTGACATCAACAGCGCATTCGATCCCAAAGGATATTACGATCCTTCAAATGCACTCGGCGTGAAAAGCTATACCCTCTCCGCTCTCTCTTTGAACGATTCTCTTTTCAAGCTTCAAGAGAGTATCCGCATCCCTATTATGATGCCTCGCAAGTTTGCACAGGATATTTTCACAGCTTACAAGAACAATCCTGAGACTTTCCAATGGCCGCAGACTTTTGCCCAGTATTTCCCCGGAGTATATGTAGAGCAGAATTTCGGAAACGGTTGCATCGGAGTAATATCTGCAATGAAGTTCTACACTTATTGGCATTACATGAAACAGGTGTATCAGAAGAAAGATGACGATTCCGGTGAATATCATTACGTGCCGACACTTGCACGCGATTCTGTATGCCTTTTCTCTTCACAGCCAGAGGTATTGTCAGCAAACAAAATCACATATAACGTATCGGATTATCTTAAGAACCTCGCCAACAGTGGCAAGTCTATAATAACCACCCCGGGTGGATATTACGTAAACGTGAAATTTCCGGCTCAGGAAATTATCGACAAGTATGACCGCGACCTTTACAGCGTGGCTGTGGTTTCCAAACTCTCTTTCGAAATACCGGCTGAGGCTGTTGAGAATGATTATGGTTTGGAGGCGGCTCCTCACCTCCTTATGGTTAAGGCATCCGAGCGTGAATCGTTCTTCCGCGAGAACAAGATTCCCGACGGCAAGACTTCTTTCTATGCCGCATATAATTCGGAAAAGAAATGTTACACATTCGGTGGAATGCGTGAATACATTCTCGACCTCATCAACAGCGGCAAACCTGTTGATCCTGCTGACATGGACTTCGCACTTGTACCGGTAATAGTATCCACAGAGGAGGTGCCCAACTATACCACAACAACCACCTACGTGACTCGCTGCGCGCCTTACATTGGTCGCCCGACAGTCACCCAACTCGACACAGACAAAGCCATCATCTGCTTCTCTTACTCCCGCCAGACGATGGAATAGTTTTAATAATGTGTAATGTTGAATGTTTAATGTTCAATGAAGTTTGAAGCGAATTGTCTCAAGCTCTGTGGCTCTGTCGGCATCTCAAGATGCTCTTGTGCCTTTTAAATTAAACATTACTCATTTAAAATTAAACATTAATTAGAAATGAGCCTCTTTCTGTTCAGCCTTCTTTCATTCATCACCGGCGCGGTTGCTCCCGGTGAGCCTCAGCGTGCAGAGCTACTGTTCGTTGGTGATGCCATGCAGCATCAGGCGCAACTCGACCGCGCGAAAGAGATAGGAGGCAACAGCTACGATTATTCGGGATGCTTCACATATATTGCTCCGGAGGTGACATCTGCTGACTACGCTGTCTGCAATCTGGAAGTTCCACTCGGAGGAGGTCCATCATACACAGGATACCCGTGCTTCTCGGCTCCCGACTCATATGCGAAGGCGCTAAAAGATGCTGGCTTCGATCTTTTCCTCACTGCCAACAATCATTGTCTCGATCGACGCGATCGCGCGGCAAGACGCACACTCACCGCTCTTGACTCGCTCGGAGTAGACC
>DAWBVG010000073.1:0-2066 GCA_052279865.1 Muribaculaceae bacterium | reverse complement strand
GAGGTGCGGCAGCCTTGAAGATTTTATTATATGCTGTTTTCATTGCTTTACTTTTTAGAATGTTACGTTTACACCAAGGTTAAACTGGCGGATGCCGAGACGTCCTGATTCGGGGTCACCGTAAACCCAGTCTTTGTGATGGATTGTGAAGAGGTTCTTGATGGCGAAAGTGAAGCGCACTTTCTCCATGTATGCCTTCTGTGTCCATTTGCGTGGGAGCGTATATCCGAATGTAAGGTCGGAAAGACGGAGGAAGTTGCGGTTAAGCAAGCGGCTCACGCCTCTGGCTCCGGTCGGTCCCTGGGCGTTGAGACGTCCGTAGGTATTGGAACGGTTCTCCGGAGTCCAGTACTGGTCAGTCACGTCGAACGTGTTCATGGTGTGGGTCACGAGGTCTCCGCCTGTAAAGTCGTTACGGTAAGCTCCATCTGTGCTGTGCCATCCGAGATAGCTATAGAATGTAAAGGAAATCATGAAATCCTTCCAGAGGGTGAAGTCATTGCGAAGGCTCAGATAAACAGGAGGATTGCTCTGACCGATGTATTCCTTGTCATTGTCATTGTATACAGGAGTACGCTCGCCTGTGACAGGATCAATGATGTCGTCTGCCGTGTAATTGTTGCGCACTTTCGGGTCGCCGGGCTGCTGGCCGACCTTTGCTGCCTCGGCAGCTTCCTCAACCTGCCAGATGCCGTCAACACGATAGTTCCAGATGGTGCCGAGCGCCTTGCCGATATACCATCCGTTGCTGATGTCGCTCATCTCGCCCTTGTTGATCTGCTCGCCGGTGACTGCGTCAATCACAATATCATCCTCATAGTAGAGGTGTTTCACCGTATTCTTGTTGTAGGAGAACGTAAGCGAAGATGTCCAGTCAAGCACGTGATTGCTGATGTTGAGGGTATTCAAGGAAAGTTCGATACCGGTATTGTCGACCTGACCGAGGTTGGTGGTGATGCTGCTGAAACCTGTGAAATTCGGCAGACGCTGAGCCATGATCATGTCATGGGTCTTTTTGTAATACCAGTCAATTGAACCCGAGATGCGGTTGTTGAGGAAACCGAAGTCAAGACCAACGTTATATGCCTCTGTTTTCTCCCACTGGAGGTTGGGGTTTGCCAGACGGCCCTGCAACAGATATTTCCAATCGGCAATTACTTTGCCTGTGCCATCAAGATAGTTCATTGTCTGTCCTTTACCGGAATTGAGGTCGGCAAGAGAAACATACGGATCCTTCAGGGCGCGGTTACCGTTCTTACCCCATGACAGACGGAGCTTACCGGTGTTCCACCATTCTGATGCCGAACCCATGAATTTCTCGTTGGCAAAATTCCATGCCAACGCCACAGAGGGGAATGTTGCGTGCGGCTGGTTCTGACCGAAAGCCGAATAACCATCGCGACGCACGGAGGCAGTGATCATATAACGGTTGTCATAGGCGTAAAAGCCGCGTGCAAGAAGTGCGTCTGCCGTGAAATGAGTGTCGTTGGTTGAGAAAGATGAAATCTTTTTATCTCCATTCTGAGTATTGTGGAAACCAAGAACATCCGTGGGGTCGAAACCTCTTGCCTTGATCTGGTCACTCCAGTATTTCTGTTCCTCTGCTTCCTGAGCCAAAGTCACCTGCACATGGTGCACATCATTGAATGTGTAATCCCAGTTGATTGTGTTGTTGAGTGACCAATCGAAATGTTTGCCCCAATTGCGGTCTGTGCCTCGGTCGTCGGCGTTGGAGTTGGGAAGATCCGCACTCCAGAACTCGCGGTTGTAATAATACTGATAGCGGGGAGAGATATTGAACTGATATGTAATTCCGAATGGCAGATTAAGATTCACATAGAACTTGGAATTCAACACCATGTAACCGCGTTCCATCTTGTGGTAGCGCTCATCGAAAAGGAAGTTGGAATAAACGCCACCCCGGTTTGTACCTCCAAGCGGGAACTGCAACAGCTCACCGGTCTCCGGATCGTTTGGAACGGCGTAAGGAGAGAAACGCATTATGTTTGCATCCCAGTAATTATCACCGGTTGGATATGTCGTGTCACCGTCGGAACGATGCTGGA
>DAWBVG010000072.1:0-3725 GCA_052279865.1 Muribaculaceae bacterium | reverse complement strand
AGTTAATCCGAATCTGACTGTGGTACTCAACACCGGTGGTGGCGTTGACTTCTCTAAATGGGAAGATTCGGCAAAAGCAATACTTATGGCTTGGTATCCGGGACAAGAGGGAGGTCAGGCGATAGCCGAGATCCTCACCGGCAAACTCTCGCCAAGCGGCAAACTACCTATCTCTATTGAGGCGAAAGCTGAAGACAATCCTTGCTTCAACAGCTATTACGCCAATAATGATAAGGTCAGAAGCAATGACTCACGTGAATGCAAGCATGTGGAATATAAGGAAGGTATATTTACCGGTTATCGTGGATATGACCGCAATGGCGTGAAACCTCTTTATCCGTTCGGATTCGGTCTCGGTTATTCGCAATTCGAATTCAGCGATCTGAACCTCAAGGCTGTCGGTAAAGACAAGGTGGAGGTATCCTTCACCATCCGCAATGTCGGAAAGATGGAAGCATCGGAAGTGGCGCAGGTATACGTTACGGACAACGAGTGTTCACATCCGCGTCCACTGAAAGAACTCAAAGGTTTCGAAAAAATCCGGTTACAGCCCGGTAAATCGCAGAGAGTAACTGTCACCCTCGACAAGGAGGCATTCTCATTCTACAACCCCGACCTCCACGACTTCGTTGTAGAACCCGGCTCCTTCACCATCTCCGTCGGCAACTCCTCCGCGAACCTTCCCCTCTCCGCCTCCGTCACCCTCTAATATATATATATACAACCGACAAAACGTAGGCGCAGCCGGTTGAGTGAAGGCACCCACGGTGCCCCGTAAGCTGTCGTTTAAGCATATCTCTATAGCCCAATCGGTTAAGAATCAGATTCTGCCATAGGGTTCGGCTCATGACGACATACGGGGGCACCGTGGGTGCCTTCACTCAACCGGCTGCGCCAATTCTTTTACTTTTCACCTGTTACTTATTGCTTTCTACTTGTTACTTATTACTTTTTCAGACATCTTTTGTCTACAAAAGTGTTCGCGGAATCAAGGATTTTAGTTAAATTTGCAACAATTGTATATTAATCGTATATTTTTGGTACTTCGGTGTCACAAAAATTCTGATTCTGCGTATAAACCGTATAAACTATGGTCTACTATATAAATATCGGATCTAACTTAGGCAACAGGCTGATGAATCTGACACGTGCCGTGTCGGCAATCGAGAAACGATTCGGATGGTTCGAACTCTCACATCATATAGAATCCGAGCCGTGGGGCTTCAATTCCAAGAATAAGTTTCTCAATGTAGGTATGGCTTTCATCTCGGAACTTCAGCCGTTGGAGGTGTTGCATATCCTTCAGGAGGTGGAGGCTTCAATCAATCCTTCATCCCATCGCAATGCAGATGGATCTTACAGGGATCGTGTTATTGATATCGATATAATGGCTGTCGACGGAGTGGAAATGAGCACCCCGGAACTGACTCTTCCTCACCCGCATCTTGAGGAAAGACCATTCTTTCTCGAACCTTATAATGAATTAAAAAACATAATCAACAATAACAGCTTATGAAGAATCTGCTTTTAACGGCACTCTTAGGATGCGCCGCCCTGTCAGCTTCTGCGGAGTCGCCTCGTTGGCTCCGCAATGTCGCCATTTCTCCCGATGGCTCGACAGTTGCCTTCACCTACAAGGGTGACATCTTCACCGTGCCTGCCACCGGTGGAAAAGCCTCGCAGCTTACCTCTCACCAGGCTTATGACACAGCTCCCCTCTGGAGTCCTGACGGCTCGAAAATTATTTTCGCGAGCAATCGTGAAGGCTCTATGGATATCTACTCGGTAGATGCAAAAGGTGGTACACCGGTGCGCCTGACAACCAACAGTGCCAACGAAACTCCCCTTGCATTCCTCAACGATCATGAGATTCTTTTCTCAACATCCGGAATGCCTTCAAAGGAATCTTCAAGAGCTCCATTCCTGACGCAGACCTGGCGTCTTGACATCTCTGAGCCGGGACTTCGTCCGCAATTATACCTCTCCCTCCCTATGGGAGCGGCAAGCGTCTCCAAATCGGGAAAAGTTCTTTATCAGGATAAGAAGGGTTTCGAAAACATTTGGCGTAAGCATGAGCGCTCTTCGGGCACTTCCGACATATGGCTTTACGACAACGGCAATTTCTCTCAGCTCACAAAATTCAATGGTCACGACCTGAACCCGGTATGGAAAGCTGACGGCAACTCTTTCTTCTTCATAAGCGAGGAAGATGGCACTCTCAACGTGTATGAAGCCTCAGCCGATGGCAAGAGCAAAAAGCAGCTCACCAAATTCGCGAAGCATCCGGTGCGTCACCTCTCAGCTTCCAACAATGGCACTCTCGCATTCTCATGGGACGGAGACATATACACCATGCGTCCCGGCAGCGAGCCCCAGAAACTTGCAGTCGACGTTATCGCTGACCAGTATGACGGTGACCGCGTGAAATATTTCACCGACCGTGGCGCAACAACAATGGCTGTATCACCTTCGGGCAACGAGCTCGCATTCGTAATCCGAGGCGATGTATATGTTACTGATGCCAAATACAAGACAACAAAACGTATCACGGACACTCCGGCACAGGAGCGCAACGTCTCTTTCTCCAAAGATGGTCGCACTCTTGTGTACGACTCCGACCGCGATGGCTATTGGCAGCTTTTCACCGCCACCATCAAGAATCCCGATGAGAAGCAGTTTGCTTATGCAACTGAAATCACTGAGGAACCCCTTTATAAATGTGCCACTGCCGCCCAGCAACCTGTCTACAGTCCTGACGGCACAAAAATCGCTTTCCTTGAAGACCGCACGGAGATTCGCGTGATTGATCCCAAGACGAAGAAAGTCACCACCGCGCTCGACGGCAAATACAATTATTCATACAGTGATGGCGACGTATCCTTCTCATGGAGCCCTGACAGCAAGTGGCTCCTTACGGATTATATCGGCATCGGAGGTTGGAACAACACCGACGTCGCTTTGGTGAAGGCGGACGGTTCGGAGGTAATCGACCTTACGGAAAGCGGTTATTCCAACGGCAATGCCAAATGGGTGCTCGGAGGAAAAGCTATCACATACTATACAGGCAAGTATGGCATGAAGAGCCAAGGTTCCTGGGGCAATCAGGGTGACATCATCATGATGGCGCTTGACGGCGAGGCGTGGGATAATTTCAATGCCACAGAAGAGGAAATCGCCCTGATGGAGAAAGCTGAAAAAGAGAAGAAGGAGAAGGAAGATAAAGCCAAGGATGGCGACAAAAACAAGAAGGGGAAAAAGGATAAGAAAGACAAGAAAGCCGATAAAGACAGCAAGGATGAAAAGAGTAAGGATCTCGAATTCGACCTTGCCAACCGCAAGCACCGCATGGCGCGCCTGACAGGCAGTTCGTCATCCTTAGGGGATTATTTCATGAACCCGAAAGGCACCAAATTCTATTATATTGCACGCGCCACAGAAGGGGGCTACAACCTGATGGAGCGTGACCTCAAGAAAGGCGACACAAAAGTGCTTATAAAGGGTGTCAGCGGTGGCATAGAGACCGATGCCAAAGGAGAGAACATCTTCCTCATCACCGGCAGCGGCATGAAGAAGATAGACCTTGCAAAAGGTTCTACGGAAAGCATCGAATTCGAAGCTCCCTACGACCGCAAACCGTCGCTTGAACGCGAATATATCTTCGACCACATGGTGCGCCAGGTGAACGATAAGTTCTATGACAAAAATATCCATGGCATTGATTGGGA
>DAWBVG010000071.1:0-7855 GCA_052279865.1 Muribaculaceae bacterium | reverse complement strand
CGCGAGGCTGCAGTTGCAAGCAACAGCAGCTACGACTTGATACATTATAGTGGAAGAACTATCGGATATGAGGATTGTTCTAATAAGTAAGTAAAACATTAGAGTTATGAATGAGGGAATTTCTAATAAGTTGAAACATTTCTGGCATGTTGTATCAAATGTTCGTCCGATAGTGTGGATATGTTTGTATCTATGCCTGATGCCGTTGTTTGCGCTTGTATATTATTGGATGCCCGACGGGCAGTTCCGTATCCCTGATAATGCCGGTACAGATTATGGATCGTGGCTTTATTACAGTATTGTGACTATTACAACCCTCGGTTTCGGTGATTATACTCCGGCACATGGCTGGGCACAGGCTGTAACCGCCATAGAGGTAATGTGTGGACTTGTTTTTCTCGGATTCTTCCTTAATTCTGTTGGATCGATGAAGTCGGAGATCGATGTCGAAACCGAAATCGAAAAGCAGCATCGTGTGCATCAGGCAACAGAATATGACAAGCTTATGAAAAATATCCCCGTGCTTCTACATAGACTTAATCTCTATCTCTCTTTCTGCTATGCAGTCACAACTCCTGTGGGCAAGAGGGGAGCGACAGGTCAGTTCAATCCGGATTTCCGGTTTAATGATATGCATGATCTTTACCTACCCTCCGGTCTGCCAACGGATTATTCATCGCGTCCGGCAGTTGAGGGGTTGATGGTATGCGCATCAAATACGAGTCTATATCTTGACTCATTGCAATCGCATGTTGATCTGACATTGTGGCCCGAAATGCTTGAAGACAGCTTTGCTTTTGTTGCGGCATGTCAAATGTTTGTATCGGCAGATCTCCTTAAAGACTGGCCAGAGAAAGAGGTGAAAGAAAACTCGGCTACAACAGTAGAGGAGGCTATAAAGAAGATTTCGGATGATATCGAAGCCTGGAGTGGTCCGGAAGAATCAGGTAAGCGACTTGATATGGCACCGGCGGTTGAGCTATATCATTTTATAAAGGAAACCGGCAAGCTCGCACGTAACCTCGAACTTGCCGCCACCAAAATAGCATCTTCGCCAATTCATTAATGAACTGATTATTCTTTTAGTCCTAATTGTTTGGCGAGTTCATCGCAACCATCTTCCAGCAGATTCAGGACAATCTCAAAACCGGCAGCACCTTCCCAATAAGGATCGGGCACGGAATCGGCTTCGGGATAATGAACCGCGAAATCACTCATTCGTGCAATCTTCTTTTCAGCATCAAGAGTTGGGGCTGCCTCGTGAAGATTGTCGATGTTCTGATCATCCATTCCTAAAATGAGATCGAAATAATCGAAATCCGACGGGCGGATTACTCTGCTCTGATGCTCAAGTCGAAGTCCTCTCGCGAAAGCGGCATGACGCATCCTGCGATCGGGAAGATCTCCGGCATGACCTCCATAGAATCCGGCGGAGTCAAGTTCCGGACGGAGCGAAGCAGGGAGATCCTTGGTGATATGTCGCATAATCCCTTCAGCGGCAGGACTTCTGCAAATATTTCCGAGACAAACAAAGAGTATTCTTACAGGTCTGTTCTCAGCGTCAGCCTGCATTCGGGCGCGCTTCACGGCATTAATACTTGACTCACCCGGCTTTTCTCTAAATATCTTTTCCATATCAGAGGGGGAGGATGGAGATGGCGAAGCCTCCGCCGGCTGCTTCGTGGATCTTCATCTTGGTTTTGGGTGTTACCGTCTTTGTCTCGATTACGTATGCCTGAGGATTGTTCTTGTAGTGAGCATCTTTGGCATCGCGATATACCACAGCTTTGTATTTACCGGCAGGGAGGAAGCTGAAGTCAACTTCAGCTGTGCGCGGATCCGCACCATTAGTGCCACCTACAAACCATTTCTCTTCACCTTTGGCTTTACGTGCCACTGTGAGATATTCCATCGGTTCAGCTTCAAGATAATAGCTCTTGTCCCAGTCGAGCGCAACGTCCTTGATAAACTGGAATGCATCCATGAATTTCTCGTAAGTTTCCGGGAAATCGGCTGCCATCTGCAGCGGACTCGACATGGTGACGTAAAGCGACAACTGATTGGCGAGCGTAGTGTTAACCCATGATGTGTTCTTGGGATTGTATTTACGCATGTCATTCTCAAACAGACCGGGGGTATAATCCATAGGACCGCCAACAAGGCGTGTGAATGGAAGGATAGTAGTATGGCTGGGTTTGCTGCCACCGAATGCCTGATACTCCGATCCGCGAGCTGATTCATTGCCAATCAGGTTTGGCCATGTGCGACAGATACCTGTGGGACGAACAGCCTCATGTGCGTTAACCATAATCTTATAATCCGCAGCTTTCTCAACTGCATACTGATAATGATTTACAAGCCACTGGCTGAAGTGGTTACTTCCGGCGGGAATGATATTGCCTACATAGCCGCTCTTAACGGCATCATAACCATTATCTTTCATGAATTTATAAGCCTCATCCATGCGACGCTCGTAATTGCGAACTGAGCTTGAAGTTTCGTGATGCATGATCATCTTAACTCCCTTCTCTTTTGCATAGTCACGGATGGCAGGAAGATCGAAATCGGGATAAGGAGTAACAAAATCAAATACCTCATCCTTCATTTTGCCTGACCAGTCTTCCCAACCTATATTCCATCCCTCAACAAGCACACCATCAAAGCCATGCTTGGCGGCAAAGTCGATATATTTCTTCACGTTCTCGGTTGTGGCGCCATGTTTTCCATGAGGTTTCGTCTTTGTGTAATCCACCTTATCGAGATGGATGTTGGGAAGATCGTTTGTATAACTCCATTTGCTCTTGCGGTTGATCATCTCCCACCATACTCCAACATATTTCATAGGCTTGATCCAGCTTGTATCCTCAATCTTGCAAGGCTCGTTGAGATTAAGTGTTATTCGAGATGCGAGGATGTCACGCGCGTCATCGCTCACTATGATCGTACGCCAGGGAGTGACGCAATCAGTCTGCATATACGCCTTGTCTCCAACAGCATCCGGAGTGAGGAGGGCCTTGAATGTATTGGTCTTGGTATCAAGTTCGAGATGCATGCAGGGATAATTGATGAGGGCAGCCTCATGAAGATTGATGTAGAGACCGTCATCGCTTTTAAGCATCAAAGCTGTCTGCACGCCGTTATCGATCGGAACAGTGGTCCAGTCGTATGTAGGACCTCTGACCTCATCCATTTTAGAGGGAATCTCAGACATGCGGCTGCGGGTGTAGTCAAATTCCTGTGTATCATAATCCGCCGGGATCCAGTATGCTTCGTGGTCAGCAGGCATGGCAAACTCCGTCAGCTCATCAGTAATGACGAAATAGCTGAGTTTCTTCTGCATCGGAAACTCATAACGGAAACCGAGACCATCATCAAAAAGACGGAAGCGAAGCGACATCAGACGTTTTGTGTCTTTCTGACGTAGATTAACCACCATCTCTTTGTAATGGTTGCGAATATCTTTCTCTTCTCCCCAAACCGGCTGCCAGGTTTCATCTACAGAGGTTGTATCAACGGAAACAACCTCAAACCCATTCTTAAGGGCTGTACCATCTTTTACCTGTTTGGTTTTCTTGATCTCGAATCCGAGACGACTTGGTTTTACAACAGTCTTTCCTTTGAAATCAAGTTCATACTGTGGAGAGCCTTCACTCGTAAGTGAAAACTTCATAGTCAGATCACCATCCGGCGACAGAAGGGTCTGTCCCATTACCGGCATAACTGAAGCCGCAAGGAGGAAAAGAGCTGAGCAACCCATGAATTTTGTTGTCATAAATATGATATTAGGTTTATTATTTATTCTTTAACGAAAGCGAAAATGTTTCGAATGGAAACATTTTTAATTTCTTTCGCAAAGATATGATAATTAATTCGAATTTGCAATCAGAGGACAATATCTTTTCCTTTTTTAATAAAAAATCCTCTTAATTTACCTTATATCAACATTTTTTAAGTAAGACAGGGAATAGGGTAAAGGTTAGCGGATGATGACTTTGCGGTCGCGAGAGATGTAGATGCCGGGAGCGGAGTTGGCGTCAGGTGCGGCGACCGGTTGCCCTTGAAGGTTATACCAGGTGCGCGGTGTGTTGTCCGTAGCGTCGACTCCAATTTCTGAGACTGCACTGGAAGAGGCGAAGGAACAGATAGTTTTCAGGGCGGATGTGGCGCAGCCCGTGGTGCTATCGAAGAGGGGAGCGTTATACCATCCGGAAAGGTTTGTGCCGAAAGCGTTGTATTCCATCCACCACCAGAAAAGTCCGTTTACGTGATCGTGTTTCTCCAATGTCGCTACAAGATCTGTGGCGAATTTATTCTGACCGGCGTCTGAATAGGGCCATACATTCGAGAGATCATTGGTAGTGCCCGGAACCTCCCATTTATAAGAGTAACCGGTTTCTACAATCATTATTTTCTTGTCGGGATAATTTGTCTGCAGGGATGTGAGGGCAGTATCGAGCACTGTCATGTTGCCGTGAAAGTAGGGATAATAGCTGAGACCAATGATATCATAATCGATATTCATTGATTTCATCTTGTCGTAGAAATTTTTCTGCACATCGACTTGTGATACGCGTTCAGTATGAATCACAACTTTTGCATCCGGACAAACTTCACGACATGCCTTTATTGCCTGGCTGAGTAATTTCCCGAGTCTATCCCAGTTGGCATTGCTGCCCATGAATGTTTTCTTGAGGTTCGAGCTGCCGAGCGGTCCCCAAAGCATTCCATAGCTGATCTCATTACCAGGCTGAATAAATGCGGGAGTGACACCGGCTGCTTTTAGCGTTTCGAGAGTTTCTTTTGTGTAATCATATATCTTTTGGTAGAGCTGTTCATCTGTGAGACCCTCCCAGTCAATTGGAGTCCACTGTTTTGCAGGGTCAGCCCAAGTATCTGAATAATGGAAATCGAGCATGAGGTCAATTCCGGCATCAACAATTCTTTTACATAACGGGGTGATGTATTCCAGATCCTGACATGCGTTCGGATCATACTTGGTATCGTCGTTTGCGTCATTCTTGTGTTTCTCTTCGTATTTTTTCGGATTCACGAAAAGACGCACACGCATTGCGTTCATACCCTCCTGTTTGAGCCAGGGCACAAGATCAGCAATCGGTTTGCCGCTATGATCTTTATATTTCGCTCCCGCGTTTTCATATTCCGGAAGAAGCGATATGTCACCACCCACATATCGTTGGGCATTTAGAGAGGGGAGAGCCAATGCTACAATGGCAAGAACAGATGTAAGAATTTTTTTCATAAGCACATGATTAAAAGATTAACTGCAAATATAACAAATTTAAAGGAATAAAGTATATGGAAACGGGTACACACTGTTAATGTGCACCCGTTTTTAGATTGCTTATTTACATTTTAGCCCTGAAGAGCGGCAATCGAAGCGCGGATGGCAGCTAATTTTTCAGTGGCATCACTTTGCTTCTTGCGTTCAACTGCCACAACGGCTTCCGGCGCATTATTGACAAACTTCTCATTTGAAAGTTTCTTTTCAACCCCGGCAAGGAACTTGGTGTAATAATCGAGTTCCTTATTGAGTTTAGCAAGCTCTTCCTCTACGTTGATCTTATTTTTCAGAGGCACGCAGTATTCTGTTGTGCCAACGATGAATGCAGCAGCTCCCGGTTCTTTTTCAGAAACATGATTGATGGAGGAAAGATTTGCCATTTTCTGAAGCACACTGTCGAATTTGCTTTCGTTCCCGTTTTTCTCGTTGAGTTCAAGCTGTTCCTTCTGAGGAATCTGTTTCTGCTTACGAATGGTACGGATGCCGGCAACAACCTCTTTTGTTGTCTCGAACATGTTGATGATATCTTCATCATAACCCGAAACCTTCGGCAACTGTGCGTACATTATGCTTTCTCCCGGCTTGCGTTCGGCAAGATGCTGCCAAAGCTCTTCCGTGATGAACGGCATGAAGGGATGGAGAAGACGCAGCAGAGTATCAAAGAAACCGAGTGTAGCCTCATATGTGGCAGCGTCGATTGGTTGACCGTAAGCCGGTTTTACGATCTCAAGATACCATGATGAGAATTCATCCCAGAAGAGACGGTAAATCGCCATCAATGCTTCTGAAATACGGAATTTACCCATCAGATCGTCAACATTCAGAATTGTTTTGTCAAGAACTGCCTTGAACCATTCGATTCCAACGCGTGCACTTTCAGGTTGCGTGGCTATGGCATCAACTTCCCAACCTTTCACGAGACGGAAAGCATTCCATATCTTGTTGCAGAAGTTACGTCCCTGTTCGCAGAGAGAGTCATCATACATGATGTCGTTTCCGGCAGGAGCACCGAGCATAAGACCCATGCGCACGCCGTCTGCACCGAAATTCGCGATAAGATCCAGCGGATCGGGAGAGTTGCCGAGAGATTTCGACATCTTGCGCCCGATCTTGTCGCGCACTATACCTGTGAAATATACATTGTTGAAAGGTTTGTTGTCTGCAAACTCATATCCGGCAATGATCATTCTGGCAACCCAGAAGAAGATGATGTCAGGTGCTGTTACGAGATCAGCCGTGGGATAGTAATATTTGAACTCCTTGTTGTCGGGGTCGAGAATGCCATTGAAAAGAGAGATAGGCCATAGCCAGGAAGAGAACCATGTGTCAAGACAGTCGGGATCACGTTTGAGGTCAGCAAGAGTAAGACTGGCATTTCCGCTCTTCTCAATAGCCTTGAGCAACGCTTCCTCCTCATTTTCAGCTACAACATAACCACCTTCGGGAAGGAACCATGCCGGAATCTGATGTCCCCACCAAAGCTGACGGGAGATGCACCAGTCCTTGATGTTGGTCATCCAGTGGCGGTAGGTGTTTTTGAATTTTGCAGGAATGAATTTGATATCATCATCCATCACGGCGGCAAGGGCAGGTTTCACGATCTCCTCCATTTTTACGAACCATTGCATTGAAAGCTTGGGTTCGATCACGGCATCCGTGCGCTCTGAATGTCCCACCTTGTTGACATAATCCTCAACTTTCTCTACCAGACCAGCCTTGTCAAGGTCTTCCATGATCTGCTTGCGCACATCGAAGCGGTCCATTCCAACGTACATGCCTCCGGCTTCGGAGATTGTGCCGTTGTCGTTGAAGATATCGATTGAAGGAAGATTATATTTGTCACCGAGCATGTAGTCGTTTACATCGTGAGCCGGTGTCACCTTGAGGCAGCCGGTTCCGAAATCCATCTCAACATAATCGTCCATGATGATGGGCACCTCGCGTCCTACGAGAGGCACAATAACTTTCTTACCCTTAAGCCATGTGTAGCGCGGATCATTGGGGTTGACACAGACAGCCGTATCGCCAAGTATTGTCTCGGGGCGAGTTGTTGCCACAACGATATACTTGTTGTCATCTCCCACCACACGATAGCGCAAGTGGAAAAGATGGCTGTGTTCCTCTTTATAAATCACCTCTTCATCGGAGAGGGCAGTCAATGCTTTGGGATCCCAGTTGACCATGCGCACCCCGCGATATATATAACCTTTTTCGTAAAGTTTATTGAAAACGCGGATCACGCTTGCAGAACGCGTCTCGTCCATTGTGAACGCAGTGCGTTCCCAGTCGCATGATGCGCCGAGTTTGCGAAGCTGCTGGAGGATAATACCGCCGTATTTATTTGTCCAGTCCCACGCATGATTAAGGAATTCCTCGCGTGTAAGATCAGTCTTTGCGATACCTTCCGAAGCGAGTTTTGCCACGACCTTAGCCTCTGTGGAAATGGCGGCGTGGTCGGTTCCCGGCACCCAGAGTGCGTTTTTACCCTGCATTCTAGCGCGACGCGTAAGGATGTCCTGAATTGTATTGTTGAGCATATGTCCCATATGGAGC
>DAWBVG010000070.1:0-4331 GCA_052279865.1 Muribaculaceae bacterium | reverse complement strand
GCAAAGGCTGTGCGCACATTCGGTGATTCAAAAACCAATAACGCGGCTCTTGCACAGATCCTTTCTCAGGATTATTCAGCTGCCAAATCCACTCTTGCATCTATCAAGAGCCCGGATGCTACAACATACTACCTGACCGCAATTCTCGGAGCTCGCACAAACAATGAGAACATGGTTATGAGCAACCTCCGTCAGGCAGTGAAACTTGACAAATCACTTCTCAATCGTGCGAAGAGTGATCTCGAGTTTGCAAAATACAACCTTTCCTACCTCTAAAATTTATTGAAAAAGGAATAAATGAGACGGCTTCCGTTGGGGAAGCCGTTTTTTTGTTATATATTTGTTAATATATTTGTCAGTTCATTTATTATATATCCGCTATGGAGCAGAAAAGATTATTCCTTCTTGATGCGTACGCGCTGATTTTTCGTGCTTATTACGCTCTGATACGTATGCCGCGTATAACCCAATCAGGATTCAATACATCCGCAATCTTCGGATTTGTCAACACTCTGGAGGAAGTGCTCCGTAAAGAGAATCCTTCACATATCGCGGTATGTTTTGATCCTGCCGGACCTACATTCCGTAACGAAGCATTCGAACAATATAAAGGTGAGCGCGAATCTACCCCGGAAGATATAAAACTGTCGGTGCCTATTATAAAGGAGATAGTGAAGGCATATAATATACCTGTTGTAGAAGTGGCGGGTTATGAAGCGGACGACGTGATAGGAACACTCGCACGACGCGCAGAGAAGGAAAACTTCACTACCTATATGATGACCCCCGACAAGGATTTCGGTCAGCTTGTAAGTTCTTCGATTCTGCAATACAAACCATCATACCGCGGTCAGGATTTCGAAATACGCGGAGAAAAAGAGGTATGTGAACGCTATGGAATCAAGCGCACTTCGCAGGTAATTGATCTTCTTGCCTTGATGGGTGACAAGATTGATAACATCCCGGGATGTCCCGGGGTGGGAGAAAAGACCGCAATCAAACTTATCAATGATTTTGATAGTGTCGACAACCTTGTGCTTCGCACCGACGAACTCAAGGGCGCGCTTAAAAAGAAGGTTGAAGAGAATAAAGAGCAGATCCTATTTTCCAAATACCTCGCCACTATCTGCACTGATGTGCCGGTTGACATTGAAATTTCCGATCTACAGCGTAAACCTGCCGATCGCGAAAAACTCTTCGCTATTTTCAAAGAACTGGAATTCAAGACTCTTATTGATAGGGTAGGAAGAAGAATCAATGCAGAAGAAAAACCGTTCATTACCGCCCAAAAACCGAAACAATCAGACGGAACTTTATCTCTCTTTGATGATTATGAACTCGATAATGCCGCAGTGGTTCCTGAGCCTACTCAACGCGTATCGCTCTCGGATACGGATTATGAATTAATTGACACTCCTGATAAATTACATGAATTTGCGAAAAAAGGAGAAGGAGCCGAGACTTGCGGACTTTTCTTAATAGCAGATGGCGAAAACGAGGTATCAGCAGAATGGATAGGAACCGCAATAGCCTTCGGTGAGAAAATAGCCGCTTATCTCCCTGCCTCATTCGAAGAGGGGAAAGCCTGGATCCTCGACCTTATGGCTCGCGGAGACATAATGAAGGTGAGTTCCAATGCAAAACGCGATTATGTGGTTGCATCGCGAGCCAGAAAAGATAATGAAGATCCTTTGGTAAATTATTTTGATGTTTCACTTGCACATTACATACTTCAGCCGGAAATGAGACACTCTCTTGAGAATCTTTCTGTCACATACCTTAATTATGAGATGATTCCCAATCCGGGAACATCCTCCTCACGTCGTGGCACCAAGATATGGAGTGCAAAAGAAGTGGAACAGGATCAGCTCACTCCCTGGGCTTGTGAGAATGCCGACATAGCCCTACGTCTTCGGAAACCGCTTGAAAAGGAAATAAAAAAAGAGGATATGCAGGGATTGCTCTATGATCTTGAACTTCCTCTGGTGCGCGTTCTCGCAGATATGGAACTAACGGGTGTGCGTATCGATGTAAACGCGCTGAATGAAGCTGCCCAAAACATGGAAAAACGCATAAACACTCTTGAAAGAGAAGTATGCGAAATGGCAGGCGAAACATTCAATGTAGGCTCTCCATCAAAAGTAGGGGAGATACTCTTTGATAAACTTGAACTTGATCCCAAAGCAAAAAAGACAAAGACAGGACAGTATTCCACAAGTGAGGATGTGCTGGAAAAACTTGTGAGCAAACATCCCATAGTTTCAAAAATAATGGAATTCCGTGCCCTCAAAAAATTATATACCACATATCTCACCGCCTTACCCGCAGCTATAAATCCGGAAACCGGGAAAGTTCATACAAATTATAATCAGACAGTAACTGCCACGGGAAGAATATCCTCAACAGCTCCAAATCTGCAGAACATACCTGTGCGTGATGACGAAGGGCGAGAAATACGTCGTGCATTTATTGCCGATCCAGGGCATCTATTCCTTTCAGCGGATTATTCACAGATTGAACTTCGTCTTGTGGCGGATTTTGCTGACGATGAAACCATGCTTGATGCCTTCAAACATGGCGATGACATACACGCCATCACCGCGGCAAAAATATATCACAAGACTCCCGAGGAAGTATCCGACAATGAACGACGTAAGGCCAAGACAGCCAATTTCGGCATTATTTATGGCATTTCAGCTTTCGGTCTTTCCACAAGGCTGAATATTCCTCGTTCTGAAGCCAAGGATATCATAGATTCATATTTCGAAACCTTCCCCACAATACATAAATATATGTCTGATTCGGTGGAACAGGCACGAGAAAACGGTTATGTGGTTACCCGCATGGGTAGAAAAAGATATCTCCCGGATATCAATTCAAAAAATCCAGTGGTGCGTGGTTATGCCGAAAGAAACGCCATTAACGCGCCAATTCAGGGATCTGCTGCGGATATTATCAAACGTGCTATGGTGGATATATCACTCGAAATGCGGGAGAAAGGCATGAAATCACGAATGATAATGCAGGTGCACGATGAGTTGAACTTCGATGTAGTTCCCGAGGAATTGCCGGCAATGCAGGAAATGGTGGAACGTTTGATGGAAGCGGCTTACCGTGGACGTGTCACACTTACTGCATCCTGCGGAGTTGCCGACAACTGGCTGGACGCACACTAATATAGAATGTGTAATTTTAAATGTTTAATGTTAAATTCATTGTCGCTAATTATTTCACATTACACATTAAAAATTAAAAATTAATAAAAAGGGCTAATCTCAACGATCGGCCCTTTTCAGAAATTAAAATTAGGTTGAATCAAATCATCTTATTCATATAGTAATTTTGCGAATCTCTTTAATGTCGCTCACTATAAGATGAAGCAACCGGATTTATGATTATTACCTGTAAAACTATTTTCTATAAATATCTTGTTTTCGATTGCAAAAATATATAAAATTTTATATTTTGCAAAACAAAAGGAAAAATATTTCAGTTTGTAATCCTTTTTTTATTAGAAAAAGCTATTTTTCCTGACTTTTGTTTAAAATAGAGTGCTCAGTTTTATATTCCACTTTTATCAAACTGATTTCGATAAGGTAGAGAGTAATTAGATAAGGTAAAAATAAAAGGTAAAAAGTAAAAGGAGCAAATTGGCATGACTCTAATTACTGTCTCGCATAATACTCCTACTAAATTAAAACGCGAAGGCGCGAAGGATAAGAGTTTTCGACATAACAACTTAAAATACTTTGATACAACAATTTAAACACAGAGAGACAGAGGAACAGAGGTTTTAATCAATGTTCAATGTGAAATGTTAAATGTTAAATGTGTAATTGGAAGGCACGGAGGCATCTGGCGATGCTGACATAAACACAAAGTTAGAGTGCCACATATGATCAGACTATTGCGAATTAATCATTTCACTTTTCACTTTTCCGAATCAATCTCTGTGCCTCCGTCAGGGCGTTTACGACCCTCTGCGCCTGAAAATTAGACATTCCACATTCAACATTGAACATTGATTAAAACCTCTGTTCCTCTGTGTTAATATTTTTGTGACAATTTGAATCAAGCTTCGCACCTTCGCGTCTAAATATTTAGTTGAATCGGTTTGTTGAGGGATGCCCATGCCAATTCACCTTTAACCTATTCCCTATAACCTTTCACCTTATCGGGTATAGCTCGATAAATCGTAATTTTCAATTGTTATGCTGAAATGTTGACAACTTTTAAATAAATTTATCTGAATTTTAGTTGCTTAATCTATTCTGAAACTTTAATTTTATGTTAATGTTATTACTTAAGTATGACATCGAAATTATTTAATG
>DAWBVG010000069.1:0-3969 GCA_052279865.1 Muribaculaceae bacterium | reverse complement strand
TAGCCACAAAAAAAATTTTAACCATATTTTTGAAACAATCATGAAGAAACACAATTTTTATGCAGGACCCAGCATCCTCAGTCAGTACACTATTCAGAAAACAGCTGAGGCAATCCAGGACTTCTCCGACATGGGTCTTTCAATTCTTGAAATTTCACATCGCAGCAAACAATTTCAGGCTGTGATGGATGAAGCTGTGGCTCTCACAAAAGAGCTCCTTCATCTTCCCGAGAATTATCACGTGCTCTTCCTCGGAGGCGGCGCAAGCATGCAGTTCTGCATGGTTCCTTTCAACCTTTTGAACAAGAAAGCTGCATACATCAACACCGGAACATGGGCTTCCAATGCAATAAAGGAGGCTAAGATTTTCGGAGAAGTTGAGGTGCTCGCATCTTCTGAAGATACAAAATTCAACTATATTCCCAAAGATTTCACAATTCCGACAGATGTGGATTATTTCCACTTCACATCAAACAACACAATCTACGGAACTGAGATCCGTCATGATTTCGACACTCCCGTTCCCGTTGTTTGCGACATGTCGTCAGATATCTTCTCTCGTGAATTCGATCCCACAAAATATTCTCTCATCTATGCAGGTGCGCAGAAGAACCTTGCTCCCGCCGGCGTAACAATCGTTATTGTTAAAGAGGATATCCTTGGCAAGGTTAATCGTGAGATACCGACAATGCTCGATTACAGAACTCACATCAAGAAGGGTTCAATGTTCAACACTCCTCCTGTGCTTCCCATCTATTCTGCACTCATGACTCTTCGTCATTATAAGGAACTCGGCGGTGTGAAAGCCATGGAAAAACTTGACCTTGAAAAGGCTGCCCTCCTTTATGAAGAGATCGACCGCAATAAACTTTTTGTTGGCACCGTGGCTGAAGAAGACCGTTCTATCATGAACGTATGCTTCGTAATGAAACCTGATTACGCAGAACTCGAAAAAGACTTCATGGAGTTTGCGACCTCCAAAGGAATCGTAGGTATCAAGGGTCACCGTTCAGTCGGCGGTTTCCGCGCATCCCTTTACAACGCACTCCCCATCGAGAGCGTGAAAGTTCTTGTGGATGCCATGAAAGAATTCGAAGCTAAACATTAATCAATTTAATAGTATGAAAATATTGGTATTTACAGAGAAGCCTTTTGCACCGGCAGCTGTAAAGGCTATCGCCGAGACTGTAAACGCATCAGGGAACGAGCTCAAACTCGTTGAAGGGGGCACACGCGAAGACTTCGTGGCTGCCATTGCAGATGTCGACGCCCTTATCGTAAGAAGCGACAAAGTTGACCGCGCACTTCTTGACCACGCAAAAAATCTTAAAGTGATTGTACGCGCAGGAGCAGGCTACGACAACATCGATCTTGAAGCAGCCTCAGAGCGCAAGATCTGCGTGATGAACACACCCGGACAGAATTCCAATGCCGTCGCCGAACTCGTATTTGGCATGATGGTCATGATGTGCCGTAACCAGTATAACGGCAAATCAGGTTCGGAACTCAAAGGGAAATCTCTCGGTATCTATGCTTACGGACAGGTTGGACGCAACGTTGCACGCATAGCCAAAGGTTTCGGCATGAAGATTGAGGCTCTCGACAAATTCGTTGACGATGCCGTTATGGAAGCAGACGGAATCAAACCGCTGCACGACGTGAAAGAATTATTCTCAAATAATGACTTCGTTTCACTCCATATCCCTGCAACTGCAGAAACCCGCAACTCCATCGGTTATGATCTCGTGATGCTCATGCCCAAGAACGGAGTGCTTGTCAACACAGCCCGCAAAGAAGTAATCGACGAAGCCGGACTCATTAAAGCTCTTGAAGAGCGCCCAGACCTTCGTTATGTTTCCGACATCAAGCCGGATAATGCAGAAGAGTTTGAGCAGAAATTTGCAGCCCGTGTATTCTTCACCCCGAAGAAAATGGGTGCACAGACTGCCGAAGCAAACTTCAATGCCGGAGTAGCTGCTGCCGAGCAGTCGATCGCCTACCTCAAAGACGGTTGGAACAAATATCAGGTAAACCGCTTCTAAATTTCATAACTCAATAACCCCTCCAAGAGGTGTCGGAAACCGTCCGACACCTCTTTTTTCAACCTCCTTTAAGAAATTTCACTATCTTTGCATTGTCAACCATAGCGGTGTCAACCATATTTTTGCAGGATGAGATCTTAAATACCATTTTATGAACCCACATGTTACGATTAAAGACATAGCTAAAGCTTTGGGGATATCGACCTCCACAGTGTCAAGGGCTCTTTGCGATGCATGGGACGTAAAACGTGATACTAAAGAAAAAGTGCTCGCAATGGCGAAGCAACTGAATTATCGACCTAATCTTAATGCCAAGAACCTTCAGAACAGACGTAGCGGAACAATCGGCATAATAATACCAGAATTTGTTGAAAGCTTTTTCCCAAATGTTCTGATGGGAATTCAGGAGGTATTGAATGAAAACAAATACCGTATGATCATTACCCAAAGCAATGAAAACAGAAAACAGGAACTTGATAATCTCCGACTTCTTCAGGAACATATGGTCGACGGCATAATGATGTCGATAACTATCGAAGGGGGAAATGAAGCAGCTTACAATGAAGTTATTGCCGGAGGGATGCCGATGGTGTTTTTCAATAGATGTCCCAATAATGTAAATGCCTCAAAAGTCTTGATAAATGATTGTCACATTGCAGAGAAAGCGGTTGAACATCTTATCAATAGTGGCAGAAGAAACATATTTCACTTCAAAGGTCCTGAAAATCTGGACGTGACGCATAAAAGAGCTCTAGGATTTTATAACGCGCTGGAACGTTTTGGCATCAATTCCGAGGGACGAATCATACCGGCAGGGATATTTATCAAGGATGGAGAACTGGCAATGTCAAAAATGCTTTCAACAGGGAAAGTGATACCGGACGCGATATTTTGCTTCAATGATCCGGTAGCAATTGGAGTTATCAAGACCTTGAAAAAGAATAATTTTAAGATCCCGGAAGATATTGCCATAGTCGGTTTTAGTGAAAGCCCGATGGCTACAGTCATTGATCCTCCTCTAACATCAATACTGCAACCGATGAAAGAGATGGGGCGACAAGCAGCCCAATTGATGATCAATCAACTTAATTCCAACCGTAAACTTCCGCCCCAAACAATCTGCCTCGAAGCAAAACTCAACATCCGGGAATCATCATCACATAAAAATGGGATTCAATTAATGACCGAGTAGGCGGATGAATTCCTCGCGGAGCGAAGGATCGGTTTCGAAGAGTCCGGTGTAGTCGTAGGTTGTGGTAGCAGAATCCTGCTTTTCAACACCTCGCATCTTCATGCATAGATGCTCACCTGTGCAACATACAATCACGCCTTCGGTTGGCATCGCTTCTTCGAGAAGATGACAAATCTGCGATGTAAGACGTTCCTGCACTTGAAGCCTACGCGCGAAATTATCTACTATGCGCGCAAGTTTAGACAAACCAATCATTTTTCCTTTCGGTATGTAACCAATGGAAACGCGCCCGAAGAATGGAAGAATATGATGTTCGCACATGCTGTAGAACTCAATATCCTTTACGATAACCATCCTTGAACCGGCATGTTCGAAGATTGCCTGCTGAGCAATTTTCAAGGGATCTGAACGATAACCTGATGTGATGTCGAGTATGGCTTTAGCTGCCCTTACAGGTGTTTTCTTAAGACCTTCACGTTCCGGATCTTCCCCAACAAGTCTAAGGATTGCAGCATAATGCTCTGCAATCTGTCTTACCTTTTCGTCATCATGATTTTCAATGCGTCCCATGCTTCTTAAATGATTACTTTATAATTACAATCGGACTTTTAACAACGCGCATCTCTGATGCAAATTGGGGGAATGCTCTTTTAAGTTCGGCAAGCGCGGAGGCTGCTTCATTGGAGTTTCTGAAGTTTCCAACACGAGTGTACCAGTTGGGAGAACTTGAGAAGG
>DAWBVG010000068.1:0-9978 GCA_052279865.1 Muribaculaceae bacterium | reverse complement strand
GTTCCTCTCTCCAGTCATAAAGATTTTCGCTTGATATGTGTCCCCAATGGAGTCGAGCCATATAGGGTCCATCCGCATTCTTTTGAAAAAACAGATGATACCTCCCCTCTGAATAATACATCCCATGACATTCATTGGTCCATGACGATGCCGGCATTCCGTGAAAACGAGGTCGAAGAATATCACCTTCAAAGCGTGATGCCGGAATATCAAGATTAGCTTCGTTTTCCGGTTTCCAGCTTTTGATAGTGGAAGCATCCAAAGCCTCATTCCATATTCTAACGTCATCAAGCAAACCATTATAAGACATCAGTTCAAAAGGACCCGACATACGCGTAGCCATCGATTGTCCCATCCAGAAATCACCTCCGTCAAACTGTAATGATCCATTGCATCTACCTGATGCCACTTCTTCCCCGTTATTGTAAAGTTTGGCAGTCTTAGCCTCACAATCCAATACAGCTACAAGATTATTCCACCGATACACGGGCAACGGACTATCCACTTTAAGATCAACAGCCCATCCTCCTACGTATGAGCGAAAAGAATACTTTCCATCAAAACCTATAAAAAAGCCGAATCCTTTCTTAGCTGACTCATCCAGACAGCTCACAATTGCGGTCTGTTCCTGAGTGTTTGTATCAATTTGTATTATAGGATAACAAGGGATTGCCACCCAAGCTGAAAAGGTCAGTTTCGTTGAGCCAGCAGGAAGAACCGCTCCCAGCCGGGCATCTATATGTGAAGTGTATCCATCGAAACGTAAAGCCTGACCGACTGCACCGGGAAGATTCTCCGGCGAGAAATTACCATCTACGGCAAAGCGTGAGCCACTGACCTCTTCTGTAATCTCACCCGAAACCACATCCATCGGGAAATGTGCCACAAGATCTGCCGAAGCCGGGACTGCAACCATTGATGCCATCAATATATTTAAAGCTTTCTTCATATTTAATATTTAGTCTCTTTTTTTAGACAGCCAAAGCCCGACTCGCATAGAGCCAGGCTTTGACGTGTATATGTGTAGATTATTTCAGATAATTAAGAATGTTTGTTGTCAATTGTTCCACATTGTGCTGATATGGATTCGCACCGGAGTTCTGACTCCATTCATAGGCTGCAAAACCATTGGCAATGCATCTGCCATGATCGGCATTCGCATAGAATTCTACAAGACCTGCAACACAATGGTCACGGACATGTCCCCAAGTGGCGAGCACGAGCGAGTTGGTTGTAACTTCAAAGTTTCTGATCACATCAGGATAACTTCCACGACCATAGAGATTGCAATCCCATAGGCAGTTGTGGTCTTCACGCTGTCCAGGACCTATGAGCGGGAGGCTATTGTAGCCATATCCGTTGGGATCCTCCATCGTGAGATCTTTGAAGATTGCATGGGCTGTGCGATCATAGAATCCCTGGTCGCTTCCACTCTGGAAATCCCAACCGAGGTAAGGATTGATTGTCCAGACGTCACCTCCGGTTCCACCATCGCCATTTCCATACACAGTCGGAGCCATATTGGAGGGTACGATACCCAATGGCACGGTGAGTTGAGTCGCCATATTCGAGAGATATAGACTTCCCCCATTTGCGGAATATTGCTTGAGAGCTGTAATTGTCTCATCCTTCACAAGATCTGAGGGAAGATTCTCCCATCCGAGAGGCAGACCAACACGGTCAATCATAATCCAGAGCACGGGATAGATATCTGCATCAAGATTTGCGATTTCAGATATCTGAACAAGTTCGGAATTAGGCTGCATGAGGAACCATGCCGCTGCCGCCCGCTCGTCATCATCTGGCAACTGACCCACAGATGAAGCGGTCATCACAAATCCCATTTTGGGTGTAATATAAGGCACCAGAGTCTTTACTGAAACACCTTTCGATGCATAATATGTATTAAATACAGCCTGCACGGTATATGTCAGATCCTGATCCATCGGCTGTCCCTTGAACTCATATGTAGTGACATTTGCGGGAAGATTGATTGCGGCATCCTCCTCTCCGTTACGAATCACCCGTATTCCGGTAAGGTTGGCATCTTGGGGAAGATTCCACGACAAGGTTACGGTGCGACCTGATACTTCCGCCTTAAGTCCCGAAACATTCGGCAACTCCACATACGGCAAAAATACATTGACAGATTCCCCTTGCGACATCTTTTCACCGGCATAAAGAACCTTCACGGTGTAAAGTCTCTCCTGATCCATCGGTTGACCCTTGACAACATATGAAGTCACTTTCCCATCGAGCGTCACGGCAGATGCATTATTACCGTCGGTGAGGATTCTGACGCCCGTTATTTCCGTAGATGAAGAAGGGAGCGTCCAGCTGAGTTCAACATCAAAACCGGATATCTCGGCTTTAAGATTATTGACGCGGGCGAGATCCGGCAATTCCTGATAACCGGTAGGCTCGAAATCGGAGCAACCGCCAAACATAAGGCTCATTGCCACTGCCCCGGCACCCATCAAATATGATATTATCTTTTTCATGATCGATTGTTATTTGTAAAGATCCCCCGCATTGTCCACCTGGTTCACAGGAATCGGGAAATAAAGTTCATCCTCTGTAAGGTTCGCTCCGGTGTAATACGAACGGAGTTTGACTTCGGATGCATAATAATTGTTTACAGTCTCTACAGCGTTACCCCAACGAAGCAAGTCAAACCAGCGAAGTCCCTCCATGGCGAGTTCAAGACGACGCTCCATGCGCACCGCTTTGCGTGCATAATCCTGACTCCACCCTGTCGCTCCATATTCACGCACAAGATAATTGGCAACCATCGGATTGCAGTCAACAGGAGTGTAGGATGCGTCAACAGAACGCGCAGCCTTCGCACGCACTTCGTTGATAAGCTTACGGGCATCATCAAGGTCCTTGTTCTGTTCGATAAGAGCCTCCGCTTTCATCAGCAAAACGTCTGCATAACGGATAAGAATCATATTGAGAGAAGAGGCACCCCAGGGCACAATACCCGTCTTGACATATGGAGATTCCGGAGCCGGATAAGGTTTCTTACCGGAGTATTGACCATAAAGCTCAAGGTTACGACACCATTTCTCATTATACATGTGTCCGCGCCAGGGCATTCCGATGCGTCCGAGAGTGAAGTCAAGACGTGGATCAATATTTCCTGCATAATCCGCACCATCGATGTTCTCCGAATTGAAAGAACCGTCGAGATAGGGAAGTCCGTTGGCATCAGTGCGGAATGCATTCACAAGGTTTTGCGAAGCCAGATAGAAATCATCACCATTACCGTAGAGATTCCCTTCCGACCATGTGCAGTTCAGACAGTTGTTGAAATTATACTGATCTGGAGAATTGGCAGAAGAAAATTGCACGGCAAGCACCGATTCAAACTGATTATTGAATTCAGGCTTCGACATGTCGAGGAAATTATTATACAGCTGATACTGACCACTGGATATTACATAACCTGCATATTTCTCGGCTTCCGCATAATCGTGGGTGAAAAGATCCACACGTGCGAGCAACGCGGCTGCCACGAAGCGGTTGAATCGACCCGGTTCTTCCTGTGTATCGGGAAGGATTTCGTAACAGTTGCGCAGGTCTTCCTTGATGAACTCAGCTATCTGTTCGCGGCTGTACTGATCAGCACGACATTCACTCGGATTCACTACGTTCTCATCGAAATAAGGGAATTTTTGGAAAAGACGTAGCATATCGAAATAATAATATGCACGAAGTGTCTTCATCTCTGCAACATATGAGCGACGGTTGGCATCGGAAAGGTTGGAAGATGCCACAAGCGCTCTGATGGCGGTGTTGCAGCGCGATACAGAGAAATAATTATTCCGCCATTTGAAGTTGATAACGTCATTATCACTCTGCACATTGCCAACCTCAAGCTGATGCATGTATCCTTCCATCGTCACGCCGTCGCCACCTTTCAGGGCATCGTCGGAACGAAGATCTATAACCCAGTTGTTGATCGGACCGGCAAACGACTCATTGTTTCCGAAATAGTGGCAAAGAAGAGTTGCATAGGCAGACGTCATGAGGTCAATTGCCTCCTCATCGCCTATCTGCTCAGATGTGAACGCTCCCTGCGGCTTGGTATCGAGCAATGAATCGCACGAAACCGAAGTGAATCCCAAAGCTGCCACGGTGCTTATGCAGACCACGTTCTTTATAATGTTTTTAATTGTTTTCATTTTTTGATGAGTTAAGAAGATGTTTAGAACGAAAGGTTAACACCCATTGAGAATGTTCGCGGACGCGGATAAGCTCCGTTGTCGAAACGTGCGCCATATTCCCCCGGAAGAAGTTCGGGATCGAGACCCTTGTATTTTGTGATTGTGAAGAGGTTCTCAACCTGGAAATACACGTCGAAGTTCTTGCATTTAAACTTCTCTATAATGCTCTTCGGAAGAGAATATGAAAGTTTGAGATATTTCATCTTCATATATGATCCGTTCTCAACATAATATGTGGAGAAGCGAGCCTCGTTGTTGTCATCGGTCAGGGAGAGCGCCGGAATATCCGACCCCGTGTTCTGGGGAGACCATGCATTGAGGATATCTGAAGCGCGGTTTGTGGCAAGATTGCCATAATTCATCGAGTAGAGCTGACGCTTCATGTGGTTTATGATATCGAAACCGAAATCACCGGCAAAGAACATATCGAGAGTGAAAGCTTTGTATTTGAAAGCAAGGTTCAAACCGAGCGACAAATCAGGATTAGGATCACCGATTATGCATCGGTCGTCATCATTGATTACTCCGTTGCCGTCAAGATCACGATAGATGAGACGTCCGGGAGCGGCACCTGTCTGCTGGGCATGATTTGCGACTTCCGCCTGATTCTGGAAAATACCGTCACAGACATAACCATAATACACACCCATAGGCTGTCCGGGGATAAGGCGCGTATCTCCTCCTATAAATTTCTGACGGGAGTTGAGTTCAAGAAGTTTATTCTTGTATTGCGAAACGTTTACAGATCCGTTCCAAGAGAAATCTCCATATTGAGGACTGTTATATGCTACAGACACTTCCCAACCGGTATTCTTCATGGAGCCGGTATTGAGCCATATCGAAGCGTTCTCCCCTGCCACGTCAAGTGCAGGCGGGATGGTAAGCATGTCTCTTGTTTTCTTAAGATACCAGTCTGCACTAACGTTGATGGCACCATGCAGAAACTGAAGATCAACACCGATATTGTTCTGAACCGTGGTCTCCCATTTCAGATCGGGATTACCGGATCCGGCAAGTGTGATTCCGGATGTTGTGCTGGAATTGGTTCCTGAAATATCGTAAGCGCCGTTGCCTGTGTTGAATATATATGTGGAATATGCAGGATAAAGCGAGGGAATATTGGCATTACCGTTCTGTCCCCATGAATAACGCACTTTGAGATCAGTCAACACATCGTTCTGAGGGAAGAAGTCTTCCTGAGTCGGACGCCATGCGAGTGAGAATGCCGGGAACACTCCTGCACGATGCCCTTTTGCAAAACGGGAGTTTTCGTCGCGGCGAATAGTGAAAGATGCTAAGTAACGGTCTTTATAATTATAATCGATTTTACCGAATAGAGAGAAAACGCTCCATTGAGTTTTGCCACCTCCTGATTTCTGAGTGCCGGTGCCGGCTCCTACCTGCATGTAATCGGTATCCTCAAAAGCGTAACCTTCGCGAGAACCGCTGAGATCCTTGAATGTATATCCGATTGCTTCAGTTCCAAGCAGGACGTTGAGACTGTGAGCGTCGGCAAAAGTATTGGTATAATATGCAGTATTGGTCCATGTCCATGTGTCGCCTTGACCATAAACAGCGGAAACACTGTTCACATCTCCGGGATTCACGGTGCGTCCGAGACCGATGTTGTAATACTGGCTGTGTTCAATGCCAATGTTTGATTTGAGGGTAAGACCGGTTACCGGTTTTATCTCAAGATAAGCATTGCCGAGAATACGCCATGAGGAGTTATCGTTATCTTTTGCATTTGCTATGAGTTGCACGGGATTTGCAAGGTCTGAAGCGATAAGACTCATTGGACGAGTCCACTCGCCATCCAGTCCCTTGACCGGAAGCGCAGGATGCTGACTCATTGCTGTGAAAGGAATACCTCGGTCGCCCGCTACATCCATACCTCTGTTCGACCAGCGCGCCACAGCAAGGTTCTCACCCACAGATATATATTTATTGAAATCGAAACGAGAGTTGATACGCGCCGAGAAACGCTCGTAATAGGTATCCTTGATATTTCCGTTCTGATTTATGTAGTTGAGTGAGAGTAACACCGAAGATTTGTCGGTATTATTGGAAATCGAGGCGGTAAGATTGTTGGTCCATGCCGTGTGATATACTTCATCCTGCCAGTCGGTGTTGGTGGTGGGGAAATTCGGATTTCCATTCACGTATTTCTGGAGAACGGGAGTGTCGCCGCTGCCATAGAGGGAATGAGACGGTTTCATGTTGGAGTTGCGTGAGGCAGCCCAATAAGCCACACCCCATTCATCGGCAGAAAGCATGTTATAACGCTTTGCGATTGTCTGCGCACTTGCCGCATAATTGATATTTATCGACATGCGGTCGCCCTTACCATGCTTGGTAGTGATGACAACAACACCATTTGCTGCGCGCGATCCATAGATAGAAGCGGATGCCGCATCCTTAAGCACCTGCATAGTTTCAATATCAGCAGGATTGATCATATTGATATTGTCGGTTGGCACACCGTCTATGATATAAAGAGGATCATTTGAGGAATTGGCGGTTGACATGCCTCGCACTCGGATCGATCCCGTGCCGCCGGGAGCGGCGTCCGGAACTACATTCACACCCGGAAGCTTGCCTGCCATCGAATTCATGATGTTTCCGGAATTTTCGGAAAGCGGCTCTTTCATATTCATAACTGAGACTGCACCGGTGAGGTCTGCTTTACGCACTGTCTGGTAACCTACAACCACTACTTCGTCGAGCAGTTCGGAATCTTCAGAGAGATAGATGGTGAGTTTTTCCTCGGCTTTAACCGAAGTCGGCTTATATCCGACATACGAAACGGTTAACATGGAACCTTTAGGAACGGTCAACGTGAAATTCCCGTCAAGGTCAGTTGCTGTTCCCTTCTTTGTAGCTTCCGACATTACAGTCGCTCCGATTAAGGGTTCACTATCCGTCTTTGAGAGAACCGTTCCCTGCACAGTGATGTTCTGTGCCTGCGCTGTGAACACTGCCAATAAAAGCAGCAATGCGCTTAGGAGTGATTTTTTCATGATGAATATTGGTTTGGTTTTGCAATTAATCTTGTGCAAAAGTATATTGATAATCAATATTCCATTATTACTTATGTTGACACTCCTATAAATTTTGTTTCAATGAACGATTATTAATACCCTTTGCACAATTTTTAATAATTTCGCACAAGTTTATACTCCGACACCCCTTCTTATAGACGTGATCTCAAGTCTGTCGGAGTTTCTCCAAACGCTTCGCGATAACATTTGGAGAAATAGGCGGGGGTTGAGAAACCTACCTCATAGGCGATTTCCGAAATCGACTTGTCGGTGGTGGTAAGTAAATGGCGCGCCCTTTTCAGCCGGAGGTTGCGGATAAGTTCTACCGGCGAATAATTGGTAAGAGCTTTGATTTTGCGATAGAATTGAGACCTGCCAAGTCCCATCTCGGAAGCAAGCTGGTCTACATTCATTTCCGGATTACCCATTTCCTGATCAACCAGCTCAAGGAATCTGGAATAAAATTCATTTTCCACATCTTTGGGAGCAACACGATTTTCTTTTGTGACCGCAACCGGCTTATCAAGATCACCCTCACTTCTCGAGCCCTCTTTACTCCAAAGGTTACGAATGCGCCTACGGTTCGTTATCAGACTTTCTATCCGAGAACGCAACACCGCACTATTGAATGGTTTGGACAAATATCCGTCAGCACCGCTCTCATATCCTGCTGCCCTTTGCTCATCCATAGCACAGGCTGTCAGCATCAGCACCGGAACATGAGATGTCGATACCTCTTCTTTTATATGGCGACAGCATTCCAGCCCATCCATCACAGGCATCATTACATCGCATACAACCACATCAGGCACATATCTGGCAGCCAGACGTATCCCCTCTTTGCCGTTGGATGCAGCTATCACATTATATTCCCCAGCAAGAAGCTCCTTAAGCATTGACCGGATGTCTTCATTGTCATCCACCACAAGCACCAGAGACTTCTCGTTATCAAATTTTACATTTTCATTATCAACTTCCCCCAATTCCGCTTCAACTTCTTCGCTTTTTATAACCGGAGATGACACATCCGTTTTGCTGTCGACATGAGCGACGGGAATGACGACAGAGAACTCTGAACCTTTCCCAACTTCGCTTGCAAGCATAATCGTGCCTCCATGAAGCTCAACAAACGCTTTTGCAAGAGACAGACCTATTCCACTTCCCTGTGGATGAATCTTGTCAACCTGATAAAATCTCTCAAATATACGTTTTCCATCATCTTCAGATATGCCGGGGCCATCATCTTTTACAGAGAACCGAAGCGTTTTGCCATCGCACGAGCATTTGAAGGTCACATTACCATTTGAAGGAGTATATTTCAGAGCATTAGCCATCAGATTATATACGACTCGCTCGATCTTCTCAACATCAACAGCCAATTTGAAATCCTGATTTTCAGGAATCTCCACGTTAAGCTTTATATCTTTTTTGCGTGCAACGCTGCGGAAAGCATCAACCCATTCCGAGACAAGAGCGCTGAAATTCACCTCTGTGAGATTCACATTAAGTTTACCGTTTTCATATGTGCGGAAATCAAGAATCTGATTGATGAGACGTTTCAGGATCCTCACATTTTTATCGGCAATCTTTATCAATGTGTGTTGCGCCGGCGTCAGATTATCCGCCGCGGCAAGTTGTTCCACAGGCTCGGCAATCAATGTCAGAGGCGTGCGGAGATCATGCGACACGTTGGTGAAAAACATAAGCTTGGATTGCGTGGCTTGTCTAAGCTGCTCATTGAGTTTCTTCTCCTGTTCATGTTGCGCTGCCAGCAGTTCATTTTTACGCAGCAAGGTTTCCTGATAGTTGCGCCTTTGCCAGAAGGCTTTGAGAAGAAGAAACATAGACACACACAGAAGCACAACGAACGCTATGCTGACATAAAACAGCGTTGTCTGCGCGGAGTGCTTGTCCCAATAGTTGTCAAGATCTGATTTGAGACTCTTCATCTTCGAGGTCTCCTCTTTTAACGATTCGTTCTGCACGAGAAGAATATCGGCATTCTCGAGATTCACGGCAGAAGGAATCGGAAGAGTGGCAATTGAATCAAAAGGCTCACCTTTAAGAATGGCAAGGGCTGTGCGTATCAACCGATGCCCTTCCGTGGGATAAAGGAAAGTCGCATCTATCACAGAATCCTTTACCGCCTTCATGCCAATTTCCGGAGCAGCATCTATACCTATTATATATGGGGTGATTTTGCGCTCACGCGCAGCATCGGCAGCAGCTATCGCCATGCGGTCGTTGTGGGCATAAATCAAATCTACATCGGGATGTTTCTGCAGCATGGAATCCGCCAGACGACGCGCATCGTCATAATTCCAGTTTCCATATGCGCTCGCCACCATTGTAATGTCCGGATTCCTATCAATCTCTTTCTGAAATCCTTCATGACGACTGATTGCAGGAGTGGAGCCTTTCAATCCATAAAGCTCTATTATTTTTCCTTTGCCATGCATCAGATTTGAAGCATAACGGGCGGCAGATTCCCCGACCTTTTCGTTGTCAGCGCCCTGAAATGCGGTGTAACAATGTCCGTTTACGTTACGGTCGAATACCACTACAGGCATTCCGCTGTCGAACACTTTCTTGATGGCAGGTGTTATTGCATCCGCCTCATTAGGAGCTACAATGAGTATATCGAATCCATTCTTTGCGAAATATTCTATATCTGCTATCTGCTTCTCATTGCTATCATCGGCAGAACG
>DAWBVG010000067.1:0-4524 GCA_052279865.1 Muribaculaceae bacterium | reverse complement strand
GCCGATAATGGTAAGCATCATCAGCACGCTCGATATTGCATATTCGATGGCTATCATCACACCACCAAACACAAACCATATTATATTCAATAAGATATTCATGTTGCAAAAATAATTAAAATATTGATGAGATTTATTATTTGATGTAATTTTATGACTCCTGCTTTTGCAGAGCGTGGTTTAAATAAATAAAAAGGGATGACGGTTTTAAGTCGTCATCCCAGCATTGTATGTAAGATTGGTTTAATAGTTCTGTGCTTCGATTTCGAAGAACGCCTTCTTGTGGGCGCAGACAGGGCAGATCTCGGGGGCTTTCTTACCGATGTGGATATGTCCGCAGTTGCGGCAAATCCATACTGTGTCACCTTCACGAGAGAAAACGATTCCCTGCTCAATGTTCTCAAGCAGTTTGCGGTAACGCTCCTCATGATGACGCTCAATTGCTGCTACTGCGCGGAATTTGCGTGCAATATCAGAGAATCCCTCTTCGTCAGCCTCCTGAGCCATGCGGTCATACATGTTTGTCCATTCGAAGTTCTCACCCTCAGCTGCCTCGCGGAGATTAGACATAGTATCGCTGATTTCACCGCCGTTGAGAAGTTTATACCACATCTTTGCGTGCTCTTTCTCGTTCTGGGCAGTTTCTTCGAAGATTGCTGCAATCTGCTCAAAACCCTCTTTCTTGGCTTTTGATGCAAAATATGAATACTTGTTGCGTGCCTGTGATTCACCTGCGAAAGCCTCCTGGAGGTTGCGCTCTGTTTTTGTTCCTTTTAATTCGTTCATTATATTTTATTTTATATGATTATTTATTGTTTTTATGACAATGTGGACAGAGTCCCTTGAAATATACGTCGATATCCTCTATTTCAAAACCCTCCGATGCTTCCTCTTCTATTGATGTCGGCATCTCCATATCGAAAATCTTTCCGCAATTGCGGCAAATGAAGTGACTGTGACGGGGCTGGGGGGCAAGATCATATCGCATATTGCCGGATTCAATCTCAAGCTCTCTGATGAGTCCCGCTTCGGTGAGGGCATGCAGAGAATTATATACAGTTGTTCTGGAAAGTGATGGAAAACGCTCAAAGAGAATCGAGTATACTTCTTCTGCCGAAGGATGACAACGGTCGTTCGCTATCACGGAGAATACGGCTATTCTCTGCGCAGACGGACGAATCCCCGCTCTATGCATCATCTCGACAAGTTCTGTCTCTTTATATTTTTCAAGCTTTACCATTCAAATTTTATTAACATAATTGTAACAATTACAAAATTAATATTTATTTCAATAATTGCAAAATTTATAATGAAAAAATTTTGCTTTACTGCTTTTTAAAGATGACAAAAAAGCAACCGACAGATTGGTCGGTTGCTTTATATGGTGTTTTGCTTGGTCTCTTAACTGAAATTGTCAGTCATCGTAACGTAAGAAGTTTCCGGCTTTGTCAAATTTAAGATCAATACCGTTTGATAATTCCACGTCATAACCTTTACGGTCGCGGTCAATTCCCACGATGCGTTGTCCCGGCTGTTGTTTGGCAACAAAGTCGCGCACTGATTTTGGTACGAATGCCGTCGGAACAGATTTGGAGTTGTTGACTTCAACGTTGTCCCAGTTGCCGTCCTGATCAAAGCTAATCTCGGTTCCGTCTTCAAGGATAACCTCATACTCGCTGATGCGCCCCCAATCTTTGTCGATTTTGACAAGACTCACTTTTGCCTTGAAATTGTTGGCGATTGTGGTCTGAGCCGCTTTCGGAAGTGCCGAGGCATCATGTGCGTAAGAATCTCTTGCGCATGCAAACCCGAATACACCGAGAATCATTGCGCATACAATCAATAATTTTTTCATAACTTTCTATATGTGTTGTTTATAACAACAACATATAAATCTTGAAAAGGTTTGAATTTTAAATAGTTTCTTATTTCTTGCAACACTCTTTTTTCTCAGAAGTGCAAGTGGTTTTGTTTTTACAGCAATCCTTTTCTCCGGCACAGCTTTTGCCTGTACAAGCCTTGTTTCCATCGCATGTCTTATGCGTGCAGTAAGCATTTTTATTGCAGGAAGCGCCTGAGGCAACAGCTTTGTATCCGATTTTGGCAAAAGCCTTTGATATTTTGATTTCGTTTGTCTTGTTCTTGTTGAATTTGATTTTCACCACATTTCCCGGTGCGTTGGCTTCAATTGCAGAGATGCCGTTTTCGTAACGGAGGTTTGTCTTTATCTTGTTCTCACAATTCACACACGACATTGCAGGTGTGATTTTGAAACATACCGTAGTGTCGTTTGAAGATTTTGCATTGGCGCAGAATGAAATTGCAGCCGCAATCAGAATAAACAATAATTTCTTCATATTGGTAAATTTATAAGTATTTTGTAAAATTATAACGGAATCCGACATATACTATTGCCCCGTGAAGTGGTCCCCATATCATCGTAGAATCGAAATCTGCACCCCATGGATTGTTGGCTCCGACAATCGGATTCTTCTGGGTGTAACCGGTAAGGTTCTCTCCCCCTATATATACTGCCCAATGGCGGAAGTTTCGGGTTACCTGGGCATTCAATGTGCAATATGTCTTATATTTCGAATTCCATGAAAGAGAACCGTCGGAAAGGGTGTATGGATCCGGCATTCTGCCTCCTCCGTTGATGGCAAGAGTGATGTCTGCCTGCCAAAGACCCATTTGCGGAGACCAGCTTGCAGTGAAAAGACCCTTTGACCGCGATGTCAGCGGACGCATCTCCATTCCTTTGCCATAGTCACTGCGCACATCCGTAAGTCGGTAAGCGCCGGTCACTGTCAAGTCGGAAAGTATGCGTGCCGTTATTTCTGTCTGGAACGTGTGGCTTCTCGATTTCCCTTTCATACTGTAAATATATACGGCATGTGGATCCCGGTCGAAGTTGATGCATAGCTGCCGATGAAAATCCGTATAATAATACTCAGCCGAAAGGGTTAGTTTCCGGTTTAGGAACTCCGGAGTCCAAGAGCCGCCGATACCATAATTCCAAGCCGATTCTTGAGGAATATTGTTCTCAATCACTAATCTGCGGGAAGATGCGAGGAGATAGTTTAATTCTGCAAGTGGATGCGGCGTGCGGTAACCTTTTCCGGCAGAGACATTAAAGGTCCAGGCATCGGAAGGATTCCATCTTACGTGGAGACGCGGAGTGAACATGGACCCATAACGCGAGCTATAGTCATATCTCACTCCAGCCATTGCAATGAGTTTTGAGTCAAGATTGAGAGTATACTGGGCATATGCTCCCGACACGGCTTCAATATCTTTCAGTCTGTCGGAATTCCCATCCGCTTCGAGAAGATAATGCTGACGATAATGATCATAGTTGAAGCTTAGTCCTGTTGACAGAGAATGGATATCCCTCCATTTTCTCTCAAACATCAACGATGAATATATGTTGCCCTGATCCACATCATAAAACTTCATTCCATATGCCGCGTTTTGATCGTGATAAGACCCGGAAACGATCAGTGCGATATTCCCATCGTTTTCCTTATCAAAGATAAAAGCGTTTTTGGTGAATACTTCACCTCTTTTGGTATCAATATCTATTTTATACAGAGGCATTGTTCTCGATGTCTCTGAAGTGGGAGTGTGGTGATGATCATCCTGACCGCTTCGACGGCGTTCGTCAAGATATTTCAATGCTAACTGGAACACATAATTGCCCGACATATATGCCCACCGGTTCATGGCAGAGAATTGGCGGATCTTGGGCATATCCATAAATCCGTCGCCGTTTTCGTCGTGCGATTTGAAACTGTTTTCACCATGCAGCAATAATCCTCCGCTCCAGCGAGGTCCGAAATGCATGTTTCCCGCCGCGTTGAGTTCCACTTTTCCACGATGGTCAACGTAGCCGTTTACAGCCAGAGACGGGTCTGCTTGAGGTTTCCGCATCTCCACATTTATCTGTCCGCTGATTGATTCATAACCGTTCTTCACCGAGCTTGCGCCCTTCGACACAGAGATAGACTGCATCCACGGTCCCGGGATATATCCGAGTCCGAACGGAGATGCCGCACCTCGGAAATTTGGAATGTTTTCGGTCAGCATCTGCACATAAGTTCCGGCAAGTCCGAGCAGACGTATCTGCCTGGCGCCGGTGGCAGCATCGCTATAGCTTACATCTACCGAAGGATTGGTGGTGAAACTTTCACCAAGGTTGCAACAAGCCGCGCGCGTAAGCTCGGCAGCCGTGATCAGTTCTGTATTTCCTGCGTTATATTTAAGTTTCCTTGTGCCCTGCGACTGCACAACAACTTCCTGAAGTGTTTCAGCCTCAGTCAGAGAGTCCGGTTCTTCTCTCATGGCTGAGACAGTAAGTGAAAAGATTATTGAAAATGCAGTCAGCGTATATTTCGGATTAATACTTTTGACTGTTTTAATACTCATATCCTCCTTCCTGAATCAATTTCTTATCGTCATCTACTTTTGATCCTATTGTTGTGAGCATATCACCCATGATGCCGCCGTTCATCCCGATTTTCAAAG
>DAWBVG010000066.1:0-1833 GCA_052279865.1 Muribaculaceae bacterium | reverse complement strand
GTATCAGTGAATTCCGAAGCTGTCTGGACACCTGCACGAATACCATGGATTTCAAATGTTGAAATTAACGGATCGATAAGTTATCAATACGACGTGCTTGAACGAAGAAAACAAGTTGCCCCATCGCGTCCGACTGCCGCACCAACAACAATGGAAGCCGGTGTTCAAGACGGTTATTATATAATTGGTGAGTATATAGCAGATTATAAAAGTGAGGGAAAACCGTTGAACACATTCCTTAAGGCTTCAGTGAGTGGAACCGCATCTTCAGGCTATATCACGAATAAATATAAAGGCGGTATAGAATGGACAGTATCAAAAAATCTCGGGAAAGGACAACTCTATGATCTGATGAAGCCGCTCTCTGCCGGATGGACATCCCGACCGAGAGATTTTTCCCGGATTCCGGCGTTACATGTAATCTCTTTTTATTTGCAAGATCTTTTATCTTTGAAAACATCGGCAGGAAATATTGATTTTCAAGCTGGATTGAGAGGAGCAACGCTTCCCAGACTTGACAATCGATATAATATGGCGGGGAAAGTGTATTTGGATCCAAGATTTAATCTGTTGTGGCACCTACCCACTATCGGGAAATTAAGACCGTTTGTTGGAGGAGGATATGGTTTGACAACAAAAATGCCTACAGTGGATTATCTTTACCCACAGGCACATTATAATGATATTGTGCAGTTGAATTATTATGACATAAAGAATCCTGCAGAATTGAGCAGGCTGAATCTACGCACTTATATTGATGATGCAACCAACTATAATCTTCATCCGGCACGGAATAAAAAATGGGAAATAAGACTCGGTGCTTCTATTGGAGATAACCGATTGTCTGTGACATATTTTGATGAAAGATTACGCTCAGGCTTTAGGTATTCATATGTCTATGCACCTTACAGCTTCAGAGAATACGATGCGTCAATAATAAATGGAACCACTCTGACAGCACCTCCTGAACTTGAAAATCTTCCTGCAACAGATCGCACAGTGCTTGATGGTTATCGCATGGTAACAAATGGAACAAGAATCGATAAACAGGGAATTGAGTTCCAATTGAACACAGTGCGATGGAATCCGTTGCGCACATCGCTTATAGTCAGTGGAGCTTGGTTTCGGTCAACTTATTCAAATTCTCAGATGCTTTACTCCCCCGTGAATGATGTGGTTGACGGGAAAGCAGTGTGTGATAGATATGTAGGAGTTTATGATTATAACGACGGTAGAGTGAATGAGCAGTTTAACACGAATTTCATGTTCGACACACAGCTTAACAATCTTGGACTCATATTCACGACATCTATCCAGTGCATGTGGTTTGTAAAATCAAGAATGCTTGATAAAAACGGACATCCTGCATATTACATTGATTCGGAAGATGGTAAGCTTCATCCTTATACATCTTCCTCCGAACAAGATCTTATGCTTCGCACGCTGATTAAGACTTATAACGAAAATCAGTTTAATACCGTCAAGATTGCCCCTGCCATTTACCTTAATTTCAAGGCATCAAAATCAATAGGCAAATGGCTGAGGATATCACTTTTTGTAAACCGGATTATAGACTATTTGCCGGATTATAAAGTCAACGGACTTGTGGTGAGAAGAAAGGCTGATGCCTATTTTGGAATGGAATTAAATCTGACAATATAAATGAGTAATGAATCATATTAAACCGATACAATATGGAATATATAATCTCACATATCCAATACTTGAAATTTTTGGTGCTTTCCGCCAAGTTTCATCAGTCACAATGCCCGCATTGCTCCTTCTTCAACTTGCGGAAATCCCTCAAAAATTTCTGCGCATATGATATGTGTT
>DAWBVG010000065.1:0-10254 GCA_052279865.1 Muribaculaceae bacterium | reverse complement strand
GGATTACGTAGTGCAACCATCAGTGCAGGTAGTTGGAACTGGACTGCCTTACGTGAAATAAACATTTTCTTCAAATATTCTCCGAATTGCTCCGATTTGAGGGCAAGGGCTAAATATGAGGCTATGGCTCATTTCCTGCGTGCAAAGTTCTATTATGAGAAACTGAAGACATTCGGGGGCGTTCCGTGGTATGAAATAGTCCTTGATGACAACAGTCCTGAACTTTATAATCCGAGAGACACGCGTGATTTTATAGCAAACAAGATTTTGGAAGAATTGAGCGACGAAATACTGGAGGCTTTGCCCACAGATAAAAGTCTTAATACTATTACGAGATGGAGTGCTTTGGCTCTCAAAAGCCGCTTTTGCCTTTTCGAAGGAACTTTCCGCAAATATCACGGACTGAACGATTCTGAAAAATTTCTTCAGGAATGTGTGGAAGCTTCTGAAGAGTTGATGATGTCTGGACGTTATGAAATTGACAAGAAGGGTGGTCCGCAGTTTGCTTATCGCGATCTCTTCGCTCAGCCCGAAACCTCCATCGCATCCTCGGTAGAAGTCATCAACGCCCAGGCATATGATTTCGGACTGGGAGTGAAACATGGATTTAACTATAATCTCACTAATCCGGCTGGAAATAAGTTGGGATTTGAAAAAACATTCGTCAATTCTTATCTAATGGCTGACGGAACTCGGTTTACGGATCTTCCAGGTTATGAGACTATGACTTTCGCTGTTGAGTTCGCCAATCGCGATCCGCGTATGTCGCAGACAATTGCAGGACCCGGATTCACTCGTGTTGGAGAAACGGTACCAAATCCAGACAATCTAATAAATGCGGTGATGCACTCCGTGACAGGTTACATGCCGATAAAATATTATACATCATCTCTATCGGATGCACAGAACTCAAATGAAAACGACATTATAATCTATCGATATGCGGAGGTTTTGCTTAATTATGCTGAGGCAAAGGCAGAACTTGGAACCTTATCGCAAGATGACCTTGATAGGAGTGTGAAACTTATTAGAGAAAGAGTCGGCATGCCGCCATTATTGCTGAGTCAGGCAAACGCGGATCCCGATCCGTATCTTAAAGCCATGTATCCGGATGTTGCTGGAAGCAATCTTGGCATCATACTTGAAATACGCCGCGAACGCCGCATCGAAATGGCAATGGAGGGGTTGCGCTACGATGACATTATGCGCTGGAAAGCCGGACGCCTGTTTGTGCCGCAATTTATGGGAGTCTGGTTTAATGGAGAAGGGGGATGCGATCTTGACGGTGATGGTAAAAACGATGTATATCTATATACGGAAAATAAACCTCCAACACCATTGTTGCGTGGCGCAAAACCTCTGAAGATCGGTCTCGACATTTTCTTAAGTGAAGGAAATAAAGGATATAAGGTAGTAAATACAGACAAAGTGAAAAGTTGGAACGAGCAGCGGGATTATCTTGCTCCCATACCTTTGCGTTCCCTTGTGCTGAATCCTAAACTTGAACAAAATCCCGGATGGGAAAAACCATAATTTATGCGATTCATATACTATTATATATTGGCTATTGCTGCGATTATGCCCGCAGCAGTTAAGGGTGAGACGTTATCGAATGGTATAATTCTCCCTGAAACATGGCCTCCGCGCTATCCCCTCGGATTTGATCCTATGCCGCTTCCCTACCTCAATAAGATGCGACCGGCAATAATTCCTGTTGATAACGGAAGGCAGCTTCTTGTGGATTCGTTTCTGATTGAAAAGAGTTCGCTAACACGAATTGCTCATCAACCCCGCAAAGTGGCATGCAATCCTGTGCTCTGTCCTGAAACACAGCTTGAACAGGGTTGCTATGGCACACCGGGAGCTTCCGCCAAAGATGGCGGTGTCTGGTGGGATCCGACAGAAGGAGTGTTCAAGATGTGGTATGAGGCGGGATGGCTTCATAAAATGGCTTATGCCGTAAGCCGTGACGGGCTTAATTGGGAAAGGCCACTGCTTGATGTGGTCGAAGGCACCAATGAAATTGTACCCGGCATCATTGCTGATTCATCTACAGTATGGCTGGATCACTTCACAACCGATCCTTCTCAGAGATTCAAGATGTTCCTGCGTTCTCCCAACGGTGTGCCCGGCTCAAAGGAGCGTTTCAACTATGGGTATTGCATGACATCCGCCGACGGAATACATTGGAGTGAGCCGGTGAAAACGGGACGTTGCGGCGACCGCTCCACAGTATATTATGATCCTTTCCGAAAAAAATGGGTCTTCAGTTTGCGCAACGCCGGCAATGTCGCGCATAGTGCCATAGGTCGATATCGTCTCTATCATGAAAGCGATGATTTTATGGCGGGAGCAAAATGGGATTACAAATCCCTGCCATTCTGGATGGGTGCGGATTATAAGGATCTTGCCGATCCATATATCGGAGATCGCCCACAGCTTTATAACCTCTCGGCTACTCCATACGAGAGCATCATGATATCGTTGCCGCAGATTCATCTCGGACCCGACAATGCGATTTGCAGGGCAAAAGGAGTACCCAAAATCACCGAACTCAAGGTGGCTTATTCTCGCGATGGCTTTCATTGGGATAGAACGGATCGGGATGTGTTTATAACCGCATCCAGATATCCGGGTGCATGGGATCGTGGTTATGTGCAGTCGGTGGGTGGAATATGCACGGTAGTAGGGGATCAGTTGTGGTTCTATTATATCGGTTTTTCCGGTAATGACGGTCTTAAAAGTAATGTATATGAACAAAATGGGATGCACTATGGTGGAAGCACAGGAATGGCGGTTATGCGTCGCGACGGTTTCGTCTCGCATCATGCTAACGCAGAAGGAGGCGAACTGACAACGAGACCTATAGTTTTCACAGGTAAGTATCTATTTGTCAATACGGATTGTCCGAATGGGATTCTTGCTGCCGAAATCACAGATATGGATGGCAACGTGATTCCCGGATTCGCGATTTCAGAATGTAACTCAGTAACGACAGACAGCACTATAGCCCGCATATCTTGGAAGAAACATAAAGATCTCTCAAGTCTTGCTGGGAAACCTGTAAAATTGCGGTTCTCACTGAAAAACGGCGATCTCTATTCATTCTGGGTTTCTCCATCGGAAACCGGAGAAAGCATGGGTTATAATGCAGCGGGCGGTCCCGGATTCAGTGGAGGAATAGACCGAGAAGGGATAGAAGCTTATAAACAGGCAAAAAAATATATGATAAAACAATAAACAATAACAACATGAAAAGCAATAAGATATTCGAAGGAGTGGTGACTCCGATGGTTACTCCCTTTACAAAAGATAATCGTATTGATGCCGGCAGTCTGCGCAGGTTAATAGACCATCTCGTAAAAGGCGGTGTCAAAGGAATATTTCTAATGGGTACAACCGGTGAAGGGGCTTCGATGACGGAGGAGATGCAACATGAACTGATCGATTTGGTAGTTGACTATACGGCACATCGCACCAATGTTCTCGTGCATGTTGCAGACAGTTGTCTGAAACGTAGCATAGCCCTTGGCAATTATGCAGCAAAAGCCGGAGCAGACTATGTTGTCAGCGCATTGCCCTTCTATTTCTCACTTACGCAGAAAGAAATAGAGAATTATTATGTCTCATTGGCTGATGCGTTGGAACTCCCATTGTTTCTTTACAATATTCCAGCTCAGACCAAGATGATGATGGCTGTTGAAACAGTGAAAAATCTTGCCTCTCATCCAAATATTATCGGAATCAAGGACAGTTCGGGCAATGGCACATACTTTAACACTCTTCTTGCTGAGATCAAGCCGGAACATCCTGGTTTTTCAATAATGGTCGGACCGGATGAAATGCTTGCTTCTACGATGGCGGTTGGTGGTAATGGAGGCGTGAATTCCGGATCCAATCTTTTCCCTGAGCTTTATGTGGCGCTTTTTGATGCATGCCGTAGAGGAGATAGAGCCCGGATTGCCACTCTTCAGACATTAGTGATGAAAGTTTCTACTACAATATATTCTATTGATGGCACTCCTGTCAGCTTCATGAAAGGACTAAAAGCTGCTATGGCATCGCAGGGATTGATTGAGAATTATGTATTGCCACCATTACATCCCGCTTCTGAAGCAGCCTCTGAGATAATTGCAAAAAACACCATGGTGTTGAAACAATCAATCGATTCAATATTATGAAGGATTATGAAAGCCTTTTCTTCAATTTTTATGGTGGTGCTAATTGGTGCTGTCACGACAATTTCATGTAGTAACTCCAATACGAGTATGAATAATAAGTTTTCTTATGGCACTACAGAAGTAACTTTATCACAGATTTGCGATAATGACAAAGTTCTGAACCACATTGCTTCCTATCCTAAGAGATGGAAAGTAGCGTTTGATTTTCTTGAGAACGCCGGTCTTCGTCCCGGCAGCATTGAATGCGGCACCTACGATTTGCTTCCGGATGCTGAGGTGTATGCCATAGTGCAGGAATATCTACCAAAGGATGCGGATTCCTGCCGGTTTGAGGCGCATCATCGTTATATCGACCTGCAATATGTACCGGTTGGCACAGAGAAAATGGGAATCGCCCCACCTGATGTTATGAAAGTATCAGTGCCGTATGTCGATGACATAGAGTTTTATCAAGCCGCTGATGTGCAAGGCGCAGAATACGATACGACCTCTCCTTCTAAATATTTTGTATTTTTTCCCGATGATCCTCATCGTCCAAGTATGAAAAATGCGGAGGGTAGTGGCAAAGGAACAGTACGAAAAATTGTAATTAAGATTAAAAACTGATGCTTAAGAACAAAAAATTCTATCCGTGGCTTGTGGTTGTATTGCTTGCCGTGGTGTCGCTGCTCAATTATCTTGACCGGCAGATGCTTGCTACGATGCGTCCCTACATGATGGAAGATATCGAGGCGCTTCGTGACATAACTAATTACGGACGGCTGATGGCAATATTCTTGTGGGTATATGCTTTCATGAGTCCGTTGTCGGGCGTAATCGCTGATCGCATCAATCGTAAATGGCTCATCATTTTTAGCCTTGCGGTGTGGTCTGGGGTAACGCTGCTTATGGGTTATACCTATAATATAGACACTATGTATGTGTTGCGTGGTGTTATGGGTATTAGTGAAGCTTTTTATATTCCGGCTGCCTTGTCGCTTGTGGCTGATTATCATTGCGGACCATCGCGCTCAATTGCCGTGGGTGCACTTACTTCTGGTATCTATCTTGGTCAGGCGATAGGAGGATTTGGAGCAACCATCTCTGCCCACGCCTCATGGCAATTTACATTCCATATCTTTGGAATTATAGGAATTGCATATGCGATTGTGTTGGCATTGTTGCTTCATGAGAAGGACAACAGACCGCAATTGCCGGCAGTTGCCGGAAACAAAATGCCTAACGGTACGAAAAAACGGGCACAATGGATTATCCTTATTCGTCACACTGCGTTCTGGGTGATGCTTTTCTACTTTGCCGCATTGAATCTGCCGGGCTGGGTTACTAAAAACTGGATGCCCACAATGATTTGCGATAGTCTGGGAATGAAAATGGAGACTGTGGGTCCGATGTGGACAGTTACGCTGGCGATGTCATCATTTGTCGGAGTCTTTGCCGGAGGTTGGATTTCTGACAGATGGGTTAAACGAACGCTACAAGGACGTGTATACACTTCAGCAACAGGTCTTGGAATGATTATCCCTGCATTACTGTTGATTCTTTTCTCCGGCAGTTTGGTGCCAATACTTTCAGGGGGGATCTTATTCGGGCTGGGATTCGGTATGTATGACACCAACAACATGCCCATTATCTGTCAGTTCTTTCCTTCGCGAAGCAGGGCAACTTGTTATGGGATCATGAATTTCGTAGGAATAGCAGCCGGCGCGTTAATAACCGATATTCTTGGATACGCATTGAAAGGAGGGTATCAGAACATTGTTTTTGTTGCAATGATAGTCGCGGTCGCAATTTCCGTATTCCTTGAAATAAAAGTGCTTCGTCCTGTTACCGATGATATGACCGATTCGGGTCAAGATACCGAATCCAATTATGGGAATTTAGAACTTTTGGAACAATGAAAAGAGTTTTATCAATATTAATCTGGACATTAGCGGCAGCATTTGGCTGCAATGCCTCAACATGGTTTGTAAAAGTTGACGGAGGAACCTCTACTTCGGGCACGATGTGGACAACCTCTTGGAATTTTGATACTTTCCTTACCAAACTTTCAGATGGCACTATTGAAGAAGGAGATATGGTCTGTTTTGCCGGAGGTGTTTATCGCTCCAATGCGGTAAATCCTATTAATATAAAACACCTCAACCTTACTCTTAAGGGCGGTTTCCCGACAAATCTGCGCATAAACCAGGTTCCGGAACTGAAATATCCAACTGAAACCCCCACGCTCTTTCTTGGAGACAGCAATGGTAGTGGCCAACCTGATGACTATGACGTTCGCAATTTTATCTGTATAGATGGAAGCGCGTCTCCGGATGCCGAACGTAATATAGTAATAGAGGGCTTTACTATATCCGGATGCTTCTATGAAGCCCGGAATTCTCAAGAATGTGGAGCGGTAAGCGTGTATCTCAGTCGTGGAGTAACGCTTCAGCATTGTATTCTGGAGGGCAACCGCGCCCTCTATAGCGGAGGGGCAGCACTAAATGTGTTGGGTTCGGAAGTTAAAGTGGTGGATTGCATATTTAAAGGGAATAAGGCTGGTACTGATGGAGCGGCGATACGTGCAGACGAAGCCACACTTGCTCAAAAAGTATATATGCCGGCGCTGATTGTAGATCGTACCCTCATCGAGGACAATATGCTTACCGCTACTGATGAATATCCAGAAGGTGGAAACACACCTGAAATGCTTTATAATGGGATTGTGCTCCCTTCAGTATGGCCTCCGAAATCGATGTCTCCACAGTCGCGTGAACCGATGCCGGTTCCTTATCTGGAAGAGGAAAACATCCCGGCGGTTATTCCGATCAATGTTGGCAGACAATTATTTGTTGATGATTTTCTGATATCCTCGGTTCAGGGAATCGAACGTAAGTGGTATCGTCCCGAAAAATACTCCGCCAATCCCATATTGAAAGTCGAGACCACACTTGAGCAATATGCTGCCGGAAATCCTGGCGCTGCCCCAAAAGACGGAGGCATCTATTGGAACGAGGAGCAGAAACAATGGCAGATGTGGTATGAGGCGGGTTGGCTCAACGCCCAGGCGTATGCCACGAGTAGAGACGGTCTGAATTGGGAACGCCCAACATTAGGGATAGGAGTGCTTAATCAGATTATTCCCGGATATGCCCCAAACTCATCCGGTGTGGTAGTAGATTATGATGCTCCGGCATACGAAAGATATAAGATTTATTTTCGTCCACCAAACGACAAAGCTGAAAGTAATGTTTACGGCTACGCAGCCATCTCTTCTGACGGAATACATTGGAATAATCTTATACGCTCCGGTGCTTCCGGCGACCGCTCCACAATGTTCTATAATCCATTTAGAAAGAAATATGTGTTCAGTCTGCGCAATGGAGGGGGATTGGCACCGGCACCACATGGTCGTAATCGTTGGTATCGGGAGAGTTCCAATTTTTTATCAGGCGCAGTGTGGAATGGTCGGAATGTAGTTTATTGGTGTGGTGCCGACAATCTGGATGAGCCTGCACCCGAAGTGGGTATAACTCCGGAACTGTATAATGTAAATGCTGTTGCATACGAGAGTGTGATGCTTGGAATGCTACAAATATTCCTTGGTCCGCAGAACGAGGAATGTAAAGCTCGCGGCATTCCCAAACGAACCGACCTGAAAGTGGCTTTCAGTCGTGACGGATTCCATTGGCAACGCCCTGATGATCGGACTTCATTTATTCCTTCAAGCGGAGGAGATGCCTGGGATAAGGGATATGTGCAGTCGGTTGGAGGAATTTGCTCTGTGGTAGGAGACCAGTTGCGATTCTATTATATTGGATTCAGAGGGGATGAGACCCGACCGGGAACAGGATATGGTATGCACGCCAACAGTGGTACGGGAATCGCAACGTTGCGTCGCGATGGCTTCTGCTCTCTTTCGGCGACGCAGGGCACTTCTGGGGTTGTCATTACGCGTCCGGTACGCTTCGATGGATCTTATCTGTTTGTCAATGCTGATTGTTCTGAAGGTTCGCTCAAAGCGGAAATTTTGGATGAAGATGGAAACGTAATAGAGGGATATTCTACTGCAGACTGCTTGCCGATGTCTGTTGACTCTACGATATATCGTATTGAATGGCAGGATAATGATAACATATCGGAATTTGCAGGTAAACCGGTGAAGATACGCTTTATTTTCGATAATGCACATCTTTATTCATTCTGGGTAAGCCCATCGCTTTTAGGTGAAAGCAATGGTTATGTAGCAGGTGGAGGTCCGGGTTACAAAACCAATCTTGACAAGGAGGGTATGTCTGCATACGATGTTGCACGGAATTATTCCACTTTGAAATAAACATCTTCTTAGTTAAAGAGTTTCTAAGTCTCAATTCTGAAAAAACAACCATTAAATTTAGATATTATATGAAATTTAAAACATTACTTATTACCACATCAATGATGTGCGTAGCATTGCCCCAAGTTTATGCGGGTAAATGGTTCGTGAAAGTAGATTCTCCTTCCGGCAATGACGGAAAAACATGGGAAACAGCCTTCAATCTCGCTGATTGCATCACATCTCTTTCTTCGATGGCAAAAGGGGATGATGTATATTTTGCCGGAGGCAAATACACATATCCCGCTTTACAGGCGAGTGGCAATGCTTTGGTTACCGGATTGAAAATGCAAAACAATCCTGTGAACCTCCATGGTGGCTATGCCACAAATCTGACAGGAACTGAAGTTCCTGAGATCAGCTATCCGTCGGATACCCCGACTATCCTTGATGGTGATCGCAACAATAATGGGATCCCTGATGAGGGCGACGTGCGTAATCTTATCTTTGTTCAGACTACGAACGTGAAAAGCGAGGCAGCTGCCGCTCCTCAAAGTGTATTGATTGAAGGGTTTACGCTCCAGAACGCCTATTATAACGGAACAAAAGGGACTGAACTTGGTGCGTTGAACGTAGATATGACACGTACTGTGACTGTGCGTAACTGCATTTTCCGAAATAACAAATGCCAGAATGCCGGCGGGGCATTCTCCAATTCTGGTTCGCAGACACATTTCATCGACTGCATATTCGAAGAAAACACAGGGAAGGATGCAGGTATAGCCGTAAACCAGTCGAAACGTGGAGATGCAGACAAGTATTTCAAACCTTCCGCTACTCTTGAACGCTGTCTTGTCACTTCCAATAATGCTATTGGCGAAGGGAAGGTGGCTGGAGGAAGTGCAATCCGTGTGAATGCAGGGTCTGTATACATCATTAACTCCACTATTACGGGCAACAAAGGTTACAAACAAGGTGCAATACACATCAACGATGCCACAGGTCTTTATATCGCGTCATCCACAATTTCAGACAACAGCGAGGAATATCCCGCAAATGGCAGCGCAATCTATGCTACCGGAACACCATCCATACGTATTATAAATTCCTATGTGCTTGGAATGGAAAACGACCCCGACATTGCCGCTATCAGTCTTGCGGAGATGACTACCAAAGTTTCCGATGTGCTTGTGTCAGATGGTGGAAATATTTTCGGAAAATGTGATTTCTTCGCTGCTGAGACAGGTGGAGAGGCGTTTGTAGACAATTTTAGTAATGATGTTGTGATACCGGGTTACGATGATTATAAAAGTGCCAATACGCCATATGCAATATTCGGACGTTCTGGTCTTCAAGACAAAGGTGGATTTTCCAAAGTTCTTGTGCCCCAAGTGATGGCACAATATTTTAAGAAAAACGATTTCGCAGGATTGTTCAAGTCTGAATATAAATGTCCTGTAGATGTCATTGATACTGTTGACCAGCGCAACGAGGAGCGTCCCGAGATGATATCAGTAGGTGCATATGATCAGGGTGCCGGTTCCGGTGTGTCGGATATCATGGTCCAGGGGGAAAGGGCAATTGTTAAAGTAGGTGACGGCATTTATCGCCTAGCGCAGGAATCCACATCCATTATCGTTTACGATATCAGCGGTCATGTGGTATGGCATGGTAGCGGAAGTGAGGTTAACCTCAGCGGAAAGTCTCGTGGCATATATCTTATCCGCACAGACGATGCATCTTTTAAGGTGTTACGCTGAGATGATCAGTAAGGATATA